>NZ_KV826477.1:0-98565 GCF_001835915.1 Streptococcus sp. HMSC034E12 | reverse complement strand
GGTCGGTAATTTCACTTCACGAACACCATCTGGACTGGAAACGCCTGAGACAATCACATCAAAAGTTCCTGCGTCAGGATTGTTATTCGCGATAGTCAAAGTACCTTTAGGATGCGCAATCGAAACTGTTGTCGTTGTCCCTGTTACTCCTACCAACTGATTATTTTCTTGGATATAATATACATGAATATTATACTCTCCAGTTGATTTTTTATGATCAGTCGCTTTAACTGTTACTTTGTAAGTTCCATTGGCTTGTTTCTTAGCAGTATACCAGATAATATCATCTTGACCACCGATGCTGGACCAAGTTGGAACTTTCACTTCACGAACGCCATAAGGACTAGAAACATTGGAAATAAGGACATCAAAAGTTCCTGTATCAGGATTATTATTAGCAATAGTCACTTTTCCTTGAGGTCGTCCAAATGAAAGCTCGGTAGTTGTTCCACCTACGCCAACCAATTTCCCATTATTTTGAATATAATAAAGGTGAATGTGATAAAGTCCTGTAGAAAATTTGTGATCTACTGCTCTTACTGTTACTTTATAGGTTCCATCAGCCTGTTTAGCAGCTGTATACCAAATAATGTCATCTTGACCATTGACATTAGACCAGGTCGGTACTTTCACTTCACGAACGCCATAAGGAGCAGAAACGTCCGACACAATCACATCAAAGGTTCCTGTGTTAGGATTCTTGTTTTGAACTGTGATTTTTCCTTTTATTGGCTGATTTGCAGCACGATTGCTTGGAGTTGCCTTATTCGTAAAACGTCCAGTATAATCCACACTTTGGTCAAAAACATGACGGCCAAGTAGTAGTTCAGCTTGCGAAGTAAACTGCCAAGCACCTGCTTCACTATTATATTTCAGTGTTTTCGCATCATCTGCACTTAATTTTGAAGTTGGATATTGCGCTACCCAGAAATTCTCCAAGCCAAATTGCTCTGTTTGGATTGGTCCTTTCGTTCTGAGATTATTTCGATCAAGCCAACTTGCACTTGTATAGTACATCAAATTTGAAAAGCCCATACGCCGCATTTCATCTGCCCAAGCTTGAGTAGTTGCATTGATATTCGGACGCATATCAGAATCTTCAATATCATTTACCATAACAGTTGAGGAAGGAAGGTTCAATCGCCTTGCTTCCTCTGCAAAATAGCGCGCTTCTGCTCTTGCTTCTGCTTCATTAGTATAATGAGAAAAAGCATAAGCCGACACTTGCATACCTGCCGCTTGTGCATTCTGTGTTTGAGAAACCGCATAAGGATTTTTATAACTCGTTCCTTCTGTTAATTTGACAACAACCCCATTTACCCCTTTTTCAGCTAAATGTTGATAATCCTCTTTGCTGATATGCCCATTATGACTGCTGACATCTACAAAAGTTGATTTTTTTACTTGCGCATCAGGATTACTTCTGGCTGTTTCTTGATTATTCTGCGCAGCAAAAAAAGTTGACTTGTTGTCTTTTTTAGTCTCAGTTGTAGTTGTCGAATTTTCTTTTACAACTGATTGTTCTTCTGAAACTTTAGCCTCAGTTGAAGCAGTAGTTGCTTCGTTTTTAGATGAAGAAGATGAAGTTGTTTGATTTATTGGAGCAGTTTGAGTTACTTCTTTTGTTTGGAGTTCAGCTGTAGAATGAGTTTCTTGTTTATTGAGTTCTACTGTCGGCTGTGGCGTAGAAGTTTTTACAGGTTCATCAGCAAAAATTTGCTGTGAACTAGCTGCAATTAAAATAGCTGTGCTTGCTAAATAAAATAAACTTTTCTTTTTCATTTTATTTCTCCATTTTAAAATAAGCCTACCATAAAATATGGCAAGCTAACTATTTCTTTTAAGAATTATTTTACAAAGTCCAACAATGCAAGGAAACTTTCTGCTTCAAGTGATGCTCCACCAACAAGGGCACCGTCAACATCTGGACATGCCATGTATTCCGCAACATTGTTAGGTTTTACTGAACCGCCGTATTGTACACGTACTTTGTCAGCCACTTCTTGACCAAAGTCAGCTGCTACAACATCACGAACTGCTTTACACATTTTTTGAGCATCGTCTTGAGTAGCCGATTTACCAGTACCGATAGCCCAGATTGGTTCGTAAGCAATGACAAGAGAAGACACTTGTTCTGCTGTCAATCCTTTAAGGGCTGCAGATACTTGAGCACCTACAAATTCCACTGCTTTACCAGCTTCGTAAGTTTCAAGAGATTCACCACAGCAGATGATTGGAAGAAGACCGTTGCGGAAGATAGCATGAGCTTTCTTGTTGATATCTTCGTCTGTTTCATGGAAATAGTCACGACGTTCTGAGTGACCAATTACAACATAATCAAGACCCATTTCAGAAAGAACTTTGGGACTATTTTCACCAGTAAATGCACCAGCGTCTTCAAAATAAGTATTTTGTGCAGCAACTTTAAGATTTGAACCTTTTGCTGCAGCAAGAACTGTCGTCAAATCAAGCGCAGGAGCTGCGATACCTGCTTCAACAAGATCAGATGAAGGAAGTTTACTTGCAACTGCTTCTACAAAAGCTTTAGCTTCTTCTGGATTTTTGTTCATTTTCCAGTTACCAGCAATAAATGGTTTACGTGACATTTCACATACCTCTTCTTTTTTTATTTACATCTATTATTTTACCATAATTTAATAGAGAAATAAAGACTGAGTCGAATGAAATCATAAAAAAGAAAGCCCCGCAACAGCGGAGCTCATTTGTCTGACTTTAATTGTTCATCTGGGAACTTAATTGAATTAAGCTTCGATTTCTGTAACCATACCTGAACCTACAGTACGTCCACCTTCACGGATAGAGAATGTAGTTCCTTGTTCTACGGCAATTGGGTGGATCAATTCAACGTCGATTGTTACGTTATCACCAGGCATTACCATTTCAGTACCTGCAGGAAGTTCG
Organism: Streptococcus sp. HMSC034E12; assembly: GCF_001835915.1. Lineage (NCBI taxonomy): Bacteria > Bacillati > Bacillota > Bacilli > Lactobacillales > Streptococcaceae > Streptococcus > Streptococcus sp. HMSC034E12. Next base: position 95,643 of record NZ_KV826477.1, on the reverse strand, counting down.
ATTGAACCTGTAACGTCTGTAGTACGGAAGTAGAATTGAGGACGGTAGTTGTTGAAGAATGGAGTATGACGTCCACCTTCTTCTTTAGTAAGGATGTAAACTTCACCTTTGAATTTAGTGTGTGGATGAATTGAACCTGGTTTAGCAAGAACTTGTCCACGTTCGATTTCGTCACGTTGGATACCACGAAGAAGAACCCCTACGTTATCTCCAGCAAGACCTTCGTCCAATTGTTTACGGAACATTTCAACACCAGTAACAACTGCTTTTTGGATTTCGTCACGGATACCAACGATTTCAACTTCGTCGTTGACTTTAACAGTACCACGGTCGATACGTCCTGAAGCAACAGTACCACGTCCAGTAATTGAGAATACATCTTCAACTGGAAGAAGCAATGGTTTGTCAGTATCACGTTCTGGTTCTGGAATGTATTCATCAACAGTATCCATCAATTCCATGATGATGTCTTCATATTTTTCATCACCTTCAAGAGCTTTAAGAGCTGAACCTTGGATAACTGGGATTTCATCACCTGGGAAATCGTATTCTGAAAGAAGGTCACGGATTTCCATTTCAACCAATTCAAGTAATTCTTCATCGTCAACCAAGTCAACTTTGTTCATGAAGACGATAAGGTATTTAACACCTACTTGGCGTGAAAGAAGGATGTGTTCACGAGTTTGAGGCATTGGTCCATCAGTTGAAGCTACTACAAGAATAGCTCCATCCATTTGAGCAGCACCAGTAATCATGTTTTTAACGTAGTCCGCGTGTCCTGGAGCATCAATGTGAGCATAGTGACGTTTAGCAGTTTCATACTCAACGTGTGCAGTGTTGATAGTGATTCCGCGTTCGCGTTCTTCTGGAGCAGCATCAATAGATGAATAATCTTTTGGTTGGTTAACTGAACTTGGAAGACGACGTGCAAGTACAGTCGTGATAGCTGCAGTTAGGGTAGTTTTACCATGGTCAACGTGTCCGATTGTACCGATGTTAACGTGTGGTTTACTACGATCGTATTTTTCTTTTGCCATTTGAGTAAAAGCCTCCAATAAAATATATTTTATAGATAGACAGTAGGCAATACAGTCTAACTTTCCTTACTATTTTATCAAATTTTCTTCAAATTGCAAGCATTTTACGCCTTTTTTATCAATTTATTCTTTGTCCAACTTGTAGTATGGTTGATTTGGTATAGAAGCTCCAATGCTTGATGCATAAATCCACTCCTTACCTTCCAACTGTGCAAAATTTTCAGTTTTTCCTGTTAGGATAACGCCTGAGAATTCTAATTTTTCTAGGTCTTCTTTCTTAGACAAGTCTAGCTTACCAAATTTTTTCAAGTAGGTTTTAATGTCATCTGACGGAGTTACATTATTGTAGCTACTTTTTCCAAATCCACTTTTAATATATTTCTTCAGATTATCCAAGAATCCATCTACATCTTTCATTTGGGCAAGTCTGTTACTCAGTCTCTCTCCTTCTTTGAGGTTTTTAATAGCTTCTTCTGCTTCCTTTTTGTGAACATATTCTTTTTGCGTTAGATAATCTGGACTCGTACCATATAGATTGCTTGGTTGCCACCAGCTTGGATCGCTTGTTGAATTTGTACCAATCCAATACCAATTGGGCTTGAGGTTCTTAGGTATCATTGCTCGAATTTCTTTTAAACTATATGGTTTATCAAAGGTCAGAGCCACTTCTACTAATTGATTTTGCATATCTTTTACGTAAGGAAGCTCTTTAGTTGGTTCATGGACAGATTCTCCTTTCTCCTCTTTCACATTTTTATTGTAGAATTGTGGCACTTTTTGGTTACTTTCTATTTGAATAGTTGCCCCAGATTCTGTATATCTGCCAGAATTTGCATGAAAAAGAGTTCCTCGATTGATATTAAAAATTCCAAAATCTGTCTTGTATTCACCATAGTCTAGCGGAATCCCATAAATATCTTTAGCTTGTCTACCTTTAATACCACCGTGAAACATATCTCCACCATTAGCAGACCAGGTATACGTTTCAATATTAGGAAAGGCGACGCTTTCAACTAGCTGTACCTCATTGACCACCTTCCAAGCTTGGTCGCTGATGAGTTTTCCTGTAATCATACGAGCAGCAATATATATTCCAAAAAATACTACCACTACTGTTGTTGACCAGAGGATAATCCGCTTGGTATTTCGCTTTTTGTTTTTCTTTGCAACGATTTCAAATGTTTCCATGATGATATCCTTTCTTTTCCAAAATCTGTCGAAGTTTCTTTCGACTGCGCATGAGCTGAACTTTGACTTTGCTCTTAGAATAATGGAGTACTTCTGCTATTTCGCCTATTGAGAATCCTTGAAAATAATAAAGATCCAACATGATTTTATCCTGTGTGGGCAACTTTTCTACTTCCTCCATGAGAAAGTCATAATCTGTTTCTTCAACAATCAATTGATTTTCCTTTGTAAAAAAATCTCGTCGCAGGATTTCCATATAATGCTTATCACGCCGGTATTTGTCAATATAGCGGCGAATAGACACACTATACATCCAAGCTCGCATTTTTTGAGCAGGGATGACAAAATCAGACTCTAGCATTTTGATAAAAACATCCTGAACAACATCTTCTGCTTGCTCTTTTGGAACGCCTGAGCCTTGCAGATAATAGACGATTTCTTTTGCAAAGGTAATCAAGACTTTTTCATAATCATCTAGTTTGATATCCTCATCCCCCTTCCTTCACTAGTATAACGAATTGGAAGCGTTTTGGGTTACAAAGATATAAAAAAATCGGAAATAATCCGATTTTTTATTCTTCATCAGCCTGAGTTTCTCAGTCCTGTCGCAATTCCATTGATTGTGACGTGAATCAACCTTTCTTCGTCAGGAGATAACTCCCCACGGCGTTGGCGTTTGATGAGTTCCAGCTGAATATAATTCAAGATATTAAAATAACGCATGCGGTAGTCTAAACTGTCTCGCAAGTAGGGATTTTCCTCTAACAGGTCATCATAATCTTCAATAGCAAGAATAACATTCTTGGTTAATTGCCACTCATCCAAAATTGTATAATAAATTTCTTGTACTTCTTTATCTTCACACAATTGAGCATATTCAAAGGCGATATTCATATTCGACTTTGATAACACCATGTCTACATTGGACAAAAGCGATTGGAAGAAAGGCCAATTTTTATACATCTTTCTCAAGAAAGCTAGATTTTCTTCTGGATTTTCATCAATAAATTCTTTAAAGCTGGATCCAACACCATACCAACCAGGGAACATCACCCGACTTTGCGACCATGAAAAGACCCACGGAATGGCACGCAAGCCACCGATTTCGGTAATTGTTTTACGCGCAGCCGGTCGCGAACCAATATTAAAGCTGGAAATAGCTTTGATTGGGCTTGATTCAAAGAAATAATCATAAAAATGCTCATTGCCAAAAACCAAATCACGATAAATTTGATAGCTTCGTTCTACTACCTGATCCATAATATGCTCATAGCGGTTAGATGTGCTAGTATCGCTCTTTTTCTTGGTAATCATACGGTTAATCGTTGCCGACACCAACATTTCTAAATTGTAGTACGCAGCGTCTTTATTTCCGTATTTATTGCCAATAACTTCTCCTTGCTCTGTCAGGCGAATTCGGTCATTGATACTGCGGAGAGGCTGAGAGGTAATGGCTTCATAAGTAGGTCCGCCACCACGACCAACCGTTCCACCACGACCGTGGAAAAAGGTGATTTTTATACCAAATTCATCTCCAATAGCTGTCAGTTGCTGTTGCGCTTTATAGAGAGTCCAGCAGGATGATAAGTAACCACCGTCTTTATTGCTGTCTGAATAGCCCAGCATGATTTCTTGATAGTTGTTATTAGAGGCAATCCATTTCTGAGCGATTGGAAGAGATAAGTATTTCTTCATCGTGTCATAGGAATTATCCAAGTCTTCAATGGTTTCAAAGAGCGGCACAATCTGTACACGCGCAAATTCTTTGTCAATGAGACCAACTTCCTTGTGCATAACAGCCAACTCTAAAAGGTCAGACACGCTCGTAGCATGAGAAATAATGGTTTGCTTAATAACCGCATCTCCTAGCTTGTCTTTCAACTCACGCGCCGTTTGAAAAATCTCTAATTCTTTTTGCAAAAGGGCAGATTTTTTAGCATGTGTAGCAGAAAGAATCCGCGGATCATAGAGAAGTTCATTTAGCAGAACGTGACATTTTTCGTCTTCAGAAAGCTCGCTATAATGCTCCACAATTCCTGCGCTCGCTAATAACTCCGCAACGCAGACTTCATGAACACTAGAATCTTGACGCATATCAATGGAAGCAAGGTAAAAACCGAATACTTCTACTGCTTGAAGCAACTCAGTAAACTCACCAGAAATCATTGCTTCGCCTTTATTTTCAAGAAGAGACTGCTTGATAGCTAGTAAATCATGTTTAAATTCTTCAATTTTGTGGTAATGTGGCTCGGCTTTTATCTGATCAATAAAGTAAGTCTTTGTATTTTTTAGTTTTGTTTGAATATAGTAGAAGGCTCGACGATACAATTCTTTTTCGCGGTAAATAGAATTATCTTCTGACAGATAAGCCATTTCCTGCACCGCTTCACTTACTTTTACGATACCTGTTGACAAAGAAAATTCACGGTACAAATTAGCAACTTTCGTATCGTAATAGTTCATAATCACTTCACATTGTGTCAAAGCGGATTTTTTCAATGTGTCAGCTGTAACATAAGGATTTCCATCTCGGTCACCACCAATCCACATTCCCATCGTAATAGGGGTAGAATTTTTCAGGTCAATCCCGTGCTGTTTGGCTAAGCGCTTGTATTCTTCTGTTAAATTAGTCACCGCCTGCAAAAAAGAGCTATTGTAGTATTCCATCACATTGGTGATTTCATTGGTCACTTTTAATTTCTTCTCACGAATCATATCTGTCCGCATGATAATTTCGATATATCGACGAAGATTATTGTGCCATTTTTGCTCATTGAGCAAGCCCATTCGCACATCGCGGTATTTACGCAACAAGACATGAATATGATTGGTCAAATCCAACATAGTCGTTCGTTGCACTTGAGTTGGGTGAGCTGTTAAAACAGGAACCACATTCAAATGCTCCAAAATTTCAGCAGCGTTTTCCTTTTCAGAAACCAAATCAATCGTTGTGGATAATTTCCCAAGATAATCTTGCCCCACATTATTTTGATAGTTAATCTCAAAAGCCAAATCCACATCTTCTGAAATATTGATTAAAAGAGGCAGAATTGAAAAATAACGAGAAATATAGGACATTTCCTTGTTCGATAGACTTTGAACAATCTCATTTAACCCTTCATAATTTCCAGCTGCTGCTAATTCTTTTAAAGCAATGATTTTTTCAAAGGTTTCAGGACTCAGCATATTTTTTGTAACTTCTTCTAATAAGTCCGTCAGAATCGTAACTTCTTCTTTGATAACTTCTTTATTGTTGTAATTTTCTAATTTTTGAAGTGACATAATCTACACCTTTCAATAAGCTTTTGCTCAATCTAACGTTAGCGAATAATTCTTAAACCGTGATTGGTTTCTTCGATTTCTCTATACAAACTTTCTCGTTTTTCATTGGCATCAATGTTTAAAACAAAAGCAATCGCTACGGATAATACTAACAAACTATTTCCACCTTGTGACAAGAATGGGAAGGTGACACCCGTCGAAGGAATCAAACCGGAAATTCCTCCAATATTGACAAACGTTTGTGTCAGTAACATTCCACCAACACCAAGAGCCATCATAGAATTAAATGGATCTTTCGCTCGAATTCCCACAAGGATAATCCGCAAAATAAGGAAAAACAAGAGGGCTAAAATCAAGCTGGCACCGATAAATCCAAATTCTTCAATAACAATGGAAAAGACAAAGTCTGTCTGTGCTTCTGGTAAATAACCACGTTTTTCGATAGAATTTCCTAATCCTAAGCCAAACCAACCGCCATTGCTCATGGCATAATAGGAATTAGCTAGCTGGTGACCTGCGCCTGATAAATCTTTAAAAGGATTAAAAAAGGCACTAAATCGTTTTGCTACATAGCCAAACACAGGAACCTTAGCAACTTTTTCCACACCAATCAACCAGATGCCTGCTAAAACCGCTGTGGAAAGAGTGACAAATATCCCAAGAAGAGTTGAAAACCAGCGATAACCGATCCCACTAACCGTTACCATGATTAAGGTCGTCAGCAAAAGAATGGTCGCATTCCCCAAGTCAGGCAGCGCTGCTACGATTCCAATTAACACAACGACTAGGATTCGCCAGTCGTTCAGTGCGCGTGGAATCAGTTGATTTCGTGTTAAAGCCTGATAGTCATACGTTGCGATTTCATCTTGCTGATGAGAAAACCGCTGTGCTAAAAACCAAATCAGAATAATTTTTAAATACTCAGCCGGCTGGAGACTAATCGGACCAAATCGTAACCAACCATGTGCACCATTGATTCGGGCACCAAGGAAGCGAGATAAAATTAAAAGCAAGATTTCCACAAAAATAACAATGACAATCAGTCGATTGTCTTTTAAGAAATCTAACTTTATTTTGTAAATTAAAGCAATGGCAAGTAAGCTGATTACCCAGAAAATTCCTTGATTTAAAACAGATCTGAGCGAATTTGCTCCTACCTGTACTAAAGTGGCACTTGACGTTGAATAAACAACTATCAATCCCAAAATAGATAAAACCAAATAAGGAATCAAAATGGAATAATTAAGCAGGTGGCGTTTATCAATTTTCATAGTTCACCTAATATTATTAAATTTTCACCGAACATTATACCACTTTTCAGGGTAAAAAAAAAGTATTTGACGAACGGTATTTTTTAAATCCTTGCAGTATCTAGACTAAACTTTAACTAAAAAAAAGAACAATAAGCTGAGTCCATGAATAGGATTTATAAGCATTCTTCACCATTATGTCCAATAAACCGCTTTCTTTAATATTTCAATTTGATGACAAATACTTATTTTCTACTAGTTTATTTTGCTTTTTATCTGACTTTACGTTAAAATGAAATTATATGAGAAAGAGGATTAAACCGCTTGTTGTCTTTGTTTTCTTTGTTAGCTTCATTGTGATTATTTTAGGAGCGAAGCATTATTCAGAAAACAAGGAAACTAAACAGCAAAAGGACGCTATTACACAAACATCAGCTACTTCTCAGTCAACTGATACTTCAGATTCCGATGAAGCAGACAAAGCCTATAAACCAATCATTGACTTGTCCGGCTGGCAATTGCCAAGTGATATTAACTATGACGTACTAGCAAAAAATGTTTCTGGCGCCATTATACGCGTGCATAGCGGAGCACAAGCAAAAAAAGAAAATGCAGCTACACACTTAAACGGAATTGATAAATCCTATCAACGCCACATAGAAGAATTTCAAAAACGAAATATTCCTGTCGCTGTCTATGCTTATGTGGCTGGTAGCAACAAGAAAGAAATGCAAAAAGCTGCCGAAAGTTTTTATAAAGCTGCTTCAAAATACAAACCGACCTACTACTGGCTAGATGTTGAAGAAAAAACTATGGAGAACATGAATGCTGGTGTTGAAGCTTTTCGCGCTAAGTTATCATCATTGGGTGCTAAGAACATCGGGATTTATGTCGGAACCTATTTCCTTGAAGAACACAGTATCTCAACTAAGAAATTCACAGCTATTTGGATTCCAACTTACGGCTATAATGACGGTTATTACAACACTGCCCCTAAGACAGACTTAAAATACGATTTACATCAATACACATCACAAGGCTCAATTGGTGGTTTTGCACATGATGTCGATCTTAATCAGCTATCTCCTTTAAAAAATCAGACAAAAACATTTAAAAAATTATTTGGTAATGGAAAATAATAACTCTGTAATAGTTTGAATCGAAAACTTTGCAGAGTTTTTCTTTTCTTCTCGTCTAGTTATCACTACTTTCTTGTTTCTAAATATGTTATAATGACTAACAAAGAAAAGTTTAGGGAGTAATGAATGATTTCTTGGTTAATCAGAATTTTTAAGGGAATTGTCATCGCGCTAGGATTTATTCTCCCTGGGGTATCTGGTGGAGTTTTAGCCACTATTTTGGGGATTTACGAGCGGATGATTTATTTTTTAGCGCATATAAAAGAGAATTTTCGTGAAAATGTACTTTATTTTTTACCTGTTGGTATTGGAATGGTTTTAGGGATTGCACTATTTTCCCTGCCAGTTGAATATCTCTTAGATCATTATAAAATCATTGTTTTATGGGGATTTGCAGGAGCGATTATCGGTACGATTCCAAGCTTGCTAAAGGAATCTACCAGAGAATCTGATCGCGACCGAACTGATGTTATTTGGTTCGTAGCCACTTTTTTCATCTCTGGGATTTGCCTTTATTTCCTCAATAGTTTAGTCGGAACGTTACCTGCAAATTTCTTGACTTTTATTTTAGCTGGTTCCCTTATCACACTGGGAATTCTCGTTCCAGGTTTAAGTCCTTCAAATTTGCTCTTGATTTTGGGACTGTATTCCCCGATGCTAATCGGTTTTAAATCTTTAGATATTTTGGGAACCTTTTTACCAATCGGAATTGGCGGTCTCCTCGCACTTGTGATTTTTTCAAAATCCATGAATTATGCTTTGGAAAATTATCATTCTCAAGTGTACCATTTTATCATTGGGATTGTCTTATCTAGTACTGTTCTCATCTTGGTACCAAACCCTGGGAATAGCGAAAGTATTCATTATGCTAATACTTCTATCATCACCTTCGTTACTGCTGCGTTCTTCTTTGGATTAGGAACTTGGCTGGGCGCTTGGATGAGCCAATTGGAGGAAAAGTATAAATAATGGCTAAAAAAACAAAAATTAAGAAAACTCTTGTAGAACAAATTTTGACAAAAGCAAAAATTCCTCACAAAGGGCTCCAAATCAATGCTTTAGAAGGACAATTGCCTGAAGGAATAGAGCGCTCACAGATTTACAAAACATTGGCTCTAACAGGCGATAAAACAGGGACAATTATTGGGATTTTGCCCATAACAGAACATCTAGCTGAAAAAAAGCTGGCCAAAATATCTGGTAACAAAAAAGTAAGCATGATTTCGCAAAAAGATTTAGACAAGACAACTGGCTACATTCACGGAGCAAATAATCCTGTCGGCATTCGTCAAAAACACCACTTTCCTATTTACATTGACAATTCGGCTTTAACAGACGAAACTATTATCGTATCGGCTGGAGAATTAGGACACAGTATTGAAATTAACGCAGAGGATTTAGCTCATTTTGTCGAGGCGACCTTTGCAGATTTAAAAGAGGATTCAAAATAGAAAGGAAACTGTATGAAACTCTACTTCATTCGACACGGAAAAACTCAATGGAATTTAGAAGGACGCTTTCAAGGAGCCAATGGTGATTCACCGCTGCTTGAGACTTCTATTGAAGAATTGCACTTGCTTGGAAAACACATGGCTCACATTAAATTTGACAAGATTTTTTCAAGTGATTTACCACGCGCAATGGCAACTGCACAGATTATCAATAGTGAAAATCATTTTTCACAAGTCGTTGAGCCACATGCCGAGCTACGTGAATGGCAACTAGGATCCCTAGAAGGACAAAAAGTTTCTACGATTACGGCTATCTATCCTCACCAAATGGAAGCTTTCCGTCACAATCTAGCGAAATTTAACAACTCTATTTTTGGTGCAGAATCAGTCTACAATACTACACGACGTACAATAGACTTCATTAAATCACAAAAAGGGCAATCTTATAAAAATCTTCTTTTTGTTGGTCATGGAGCGAATTTAACTGCTTCTTTACGTTTATTACTAGGTTATGACTTTGCTCAACTTCGCCAGCAGGGTGGTCTTACAAATGGAAGTGTCACCATTCTTGAAACGCAAGATTTTGAGCATTTTACACTTCTTGATTGGAACAATGTTGATCACTTAAAAACAATTGAAACCGTGAGCGTATAAAATCACGGTTTTTCTTTATTTATAGATGAATTTCTGCCTTATTTATGATAGAATGAGGAAGGTAAACTTTAGGAGGAAGAATATGACTACTGAACATATTGAAGAATTAAATGACCAGCAGCTGATTCGTCGTGAAAAAATGGCTGCTTTAGCAGAACAAGGCATTGACCCATTTGGTAAACGTTTTGAACGTACTGCAGATTCTGCCCAATTAAAAGAAAAATATAGTGATAAAACAAAAGAAGAGCTACATGAATTAGCGGAAACTGCTACCATTGCGGGACGACTTATGACCAAGCGCGGGAAAGGCAAAGTCGGTTTTGCTCATATCCAAGACCGTGAAGGTCAAATTCAAATCTATGTTAGAAAAGATACTGTTGGTGAAGAAAATTATCAAATTTTTAAAAAAGCGGATATTGGCGACTTCCTTGGTATCGAAGGTGAGATCATGCGCACAGATATGGGAGAACTTTCGATTAAAGCAACTCACATTACACATCTCTCTAAAGCACTTCGTCCATTGCCTGAAAAATTCCATGGACTAACAGATGTTGAAACGATTTATCGTAAACGTTATTTGGATTTGATTTCCAATCGGGAAAGCTTTGAACGCTTCGTAACTCGCAGTCGTATCGTTTCAGAAATTCGCCGTTATCTTGATAACCAAGGCTTCCTTGAAGTTGAAACACCCGTTTTACATAATGAAGCTGGTGGTGCTGCTGCTCGTCCATTTATTACTCATCACAATGCACAAAATATTGATATGGTACTTCGTATCGCAACTGAATTGCACTTAAAACGTCTGATTGTTGGTGGTATGGAACGTGTTTATGAAATGGGACGCATTTTCCGTAACGAAGGAATGGATGCCACTCACAATCCTGAATTCACTACGATTGAAGCTTATCAAGCTTATGCAGACTTTGGAGATATCATGGACTTGACAGAAGGAATTATCCAAAGTGCAGCGAAAGCTGTCACAGATGCTGAAAGTGTCCCTTATCAAGGTACTGAAATCTTTATCGGTCGCAAATTTGCACGTAAACACATGCTAGAAGCCATTAAAGAACAAACTGGCATTGATTTCTGGAAAGATATGACTCTCGAAGAAGCGACTGCACTGGCTAAAGAACATCATGTAACGGTTGAAAAACACTTTACGGTTGGTCATATTATCAATGCTTTCTTTGAAGACTTTGTTGAAGATACCTTAATTCAGCCTACATTTATCTATGGTCATCCAGTAGAAGTGTCTCCGCTAGCTAAGAAAAATGCAGATGACCCACGCTTTACAGACCGCTTTGAGCTCTTTATCGTTGGACGCGAATTTGCCAACGCCTTTACAGAGTTGAACGACCCAATTGACCAATTATCGCGTTTTGAAGCGCAAGCCAAAGCTAAGGAACTCGGAGATGACGAAGCAACTGGCATTGACTACGATTACGTAGAAGCTCTTGAATACGGCATGCCGCCAACTGGAGGCCTCGGAATTGGAATTGACCGCTTAATTATGCTGTTGACAGATGTCACTTCTATTCGTGACGTATTGCTTTTCCCAACGATGAAGTAAACAATTTCTTATCAAATGAATACTGAGATAACAAAAATGACCTTGTCCCTCGTTCAAGAGGGACAAGGTCATTTTTTAACTCTATCATAATTGAATTTTTTCGTTCAAAATTCTACTATAATCAAGAATTATTTCTTTTGCTCCATCATACGGCAAGTCATACACTACATTTGGCATATCTGCACGGGTTTAACAAGTAATCTACCATCATGTATTCCGCCAATAATTTTTCCATTATAATAGATAATAAATTCTCCCATCATAGCTCTATAACTAATATTATTTAAGGGAACTATATACCAGTTTACACTAGACACAATATATAGTACTTACGAGAATATCAAAAAAGGCGACTTCCAAGCGGAAATCGTCTTTTAGTTTATCTCAATCCATCTGGATGTTCGGTCATGTATTCTGCTAACCATTCCATACCATAGGCTATCTCAAATACTTCCAATATCAATGAAAGGTCTGGTTGAAAACCATATTCTTTGAGCTTGTTGGTAACATCTTTTATGGAACGGATTTTGATTAACTTAATAATATCTCCTGCATCTTGTCTATCCCTATCTCGTCCGCTTTCTAGCTTCATACCAAGAATGTAGGATAATGGTGGTACAAAAACAGTCAAATTTGAATAGCTAAATGCCTTCTCACAGATTGACCGCGGTGGTACTCTATTCATATTAGCAACGTTATTATTCAACCATAATTCTTCAGGTTCGTTCACACCAAAATCATCGCCAACTTTCTCAATAATGCTTCTGATTTTAGCATCTTCTTGATAAAAAGCATCAACATCTTTTGTTCCTCGAAGGTTGTAGTATTCGAGGACAAAGCCACCAACACAGATAATCTCGAGGCTGATATTTTCCTTAGCTAATTCTGTATTGAAAGCTTCAAATAAAACTTTCTTATCCATAGTTACCCTCTCTAAAGAGTTTCAAAATATCTTTTGGCTTACTTTTACGGTTCGCCTGCAAAACGTGTTCTCTTGTGTGTGTACCTTCTGTTAAAGCATCTTGAAGGGTTATTTTTTGGAAAGGTGTTAAGGTAGGATTTTTCAACAATTGCTCTACATCATCAGTAGTTAGTTTAGTCTCCTCATCTTTAATGACCTTATAAAGATAGCGAAACCACAAATCACCGTTACTTCCAGCATGTTCACTAGCTCTCACCATGTAATCGTACCATGTTGTCATTATTATTCCCCCTCATCTTTTCTAAGGTTATAGTGCATCGCTATCCAAAGTTTTTTGTCAAAATCCGATAACTCTTTTTTCTTCTGATAAATGCAATCGTTCAAATCAGGAAATTTGAGACTGTATTTTTTCTCAAAAAAGTTCTGAAACTCCTCTTTACTTTCTGCAATATCAACCAAAGCTTCTAACTCTGCCATTTGTTTGGCAATAGCCTTTCTGTCAATTTTCTTTTGACTATCTCCAAGTACATCATAAACACAACGTTTTGTCAGTTGAGTATAAAAAGAGCGATGTTTAGTAACAAAATCAAAGGAATAGGTCTTATCCCAGAGTTTGGTGTATTTATTGTAAAAACCATCTGAAAGACTGACCTGATAACCAATCAGCTTACTATCAACTCTACGAGCGATAGACCTTTCCAATTCAAAATGTAGGTCATGTAATGTATTAGTAGCCATAAATCAGCTCCCTGTATTTAGTTCGGACACAGGCATTTGAAATCAGGAGATTAAAACGCTCACTATCCGAATAGTTACGAGTATTATAACGAAAAACAAATTCATCTACATAGTCTTGAAGATATTTCTTAGACCACGAATGGTAAATTCCTAATACTCCACGTTTCAATCCAGCCCAAAAGCCTTCAATCGTGTTGGTATAAACATCACCTTGCACATACTCACTAATTCCATGATTAACAAAGTCATGATTATACATCTTAGCCACTTTATTATAACCCAGCCATTCATCTGTGTAAAGTCGAGCTGTTTCCTTTACATATTTGACAATCTGTTCAGTCAATGTTTTCGTCTTTGTATCTGGTACATGATGAGCATTAACTTTACCTTGACGTTGTACCATGCCTACTACAGCAGATTTGTCTTTCAATGAACGCCCTTGAGCATTTTTGACTTTTTTGGAGTTATGACGATTCTTATTTTTACCACCTATGTAGGTTTCATCAACTTCCACAACATCATCAAGACTATTGTTGTTTTCAGAACTAAAACACTTACGGATACGTTGCAGCATGAACCAAGCTGTTTTTTGCGTAACACCAATATCTTTTGATAATTGCACAGATGAGATTCCTTTTTTGTGAGAAGTCACAAGCCAAATTGCCATAAACCATTTACGAAGTTCAATTTTAGTATTGTCAAAAAGAGTACCAGTCTTGACATTGAAGTATTTTCCAGTATTTTTGCAACGGTATTTGTTACCTTTGCATTTGTAGACCTTTGAGGTAGCATCAAAAGGGCTGATAATCATATCGCCCCAAATCATATTTTCTAAATGGTCAATACATGACTGTTCGTCTGGAAAAGCAGATTGTAAATCAAATAATGACTTAAACTCAAACTTCATAACTGGTACTCCTTACTTCTTGATTATATTATATCGAAAACAAGAATGATTGTCAATAAAAATGTAAACTTCTACTATGCAAAAAAAGCCAAAATTTTGATATAATAGAAGTATCAAAAATAAAGGAAATTAAGTATTATGAACGCAATCACAGCTCACAGCTCACAGCTCACAGCTCACAGCTCACGCTGATTATGTAATCGGACGTGTTTTTTGTAAAGCTCTAAAACAGGCTTTTTCACATTTTTGTGAAGAAGCCTTTTATACTCCCTACGAAAGTGGGGTGGCATAATGGCTGGCTCACTACACAAGGCTAAAAAAGTAAAAAATGATGAGTTTTATACTCGCTATAAAGATATTGCTGAGGAAATGGGGCATTATAGGGAACATTTTAGAGATAAAGTTATCTACTGTAATTGTGATGACCCAACACAATCAAATTTTTGGCGTTATTTTCATAACAATTTTGCTAGTCTGGGTCTTAAAAAACTGATAGCAACACATTTTCAAAAGGATAGCGAACCGTCGTATGCTCTGATTTATGAAGGTGGCGATGATTTCAATATGGAAACTGGAAATATTGAAACTATTTATGGAGATGATGAGTATACCGCTGGAGATTTTCGAAGCGAGGACAGTATAAACTATTTGAAAGAAGCGGACATTGTTATTACTAACCCTCCGTTTAGTTTGTTTAAGGAGTATATTAGCCAACTAATCAACAACAATAAATCATTTATTGTTGTTGGAAATAAGAATGCGGTAACTTACAAAGAAGTATTCCCTTTAATCAAGAATAATCAAATTTGGATTGGTGCTAGAAGTATGAATTCAGACTTTTGGCTTTATGTTCCAGATGATGCAAATTATGAGAAATTAGACGAAGATGGCAGAAGAGTCAAGCATATTATGGCTTGTTGGTACACTAACTTAGATTTACAAAAGCGTCATGATGGCTTGTGGCATATTGGAGATAAGTTCGACCAAACAAAAGCTCATAAATATTATAAAGGATTTGAAGAGAAATACCCAAAATATGATAATTATAATGGAATAAATATAGATAACGTAAAAGATATACCAATTGATTATGAAGGAATGATGGGCGTTCCTATTACTTTCATTGATAAGTTCAATCCAAGAGAATTTGAAATATTAGGTTGTTCATATTCATACGGAGATCCTGGTGAACCATACCATAAACAAGGAGAGAGTTTCAATGTTAGTTTCAATGACAAAAATGTTTATAAACGTATCTTTATAAGAAACTTAAATCCTATCAGTCGTGCGGAAGACAGAGGTTATTAACAAAGGAGATGATATAATGAAAGTAACTAGATTAAGAGATTTACTAAATAAACCATTTACTATTCGAGATTTAGCTAGTGGTTATACAAATAATGATGATGGCGCAACAACAGATGCTGTAAAAGGATATAATGGCAACTTAAATATCCGTCCATCTTATCAAAGAAATAGCGTATATAACGAAGATAAGAGACAAGCTGTAATCCAAACCGTTTTAGACGAGTGTCCTTTAGGTATCATGTACTGGGTCGACTTGGGAAATGGGCAATATGAAGTTCTTGATGGTCAACAGCGTATTTTAGCTATTTGTAACTATGTTATGGGAAATTATTCTGTAAAATCAAACAAATTTCCGTCTAGTGCTCCACAACAAGATTTCCCAAATCTTCAAATGAACCTAACTGACTTAGCAGTTCAAATTCTTGATTATGAATTAGATATATATGTTTGTGAAGGAACAGCATCTGAAAAAATGAAATGGTTTCACGTTATAAATACAGCAGGAGAACCATTAAATGAACAAGAGCTAAGAAATTCCGCTTACACTGGCACTTGGCTTTCTAACGCCAAACAAAGATTTTCAACAAAAAGTGGACGTGGCGTTGTACTTGCTGACGAAAATCCGAATAACGATAAAGCAGAACCACTATTAAATGGTAATTGGAATAGACAAGAGTATCTACAAACTGCTATTAAATGGGCTTCACAAAATGATAATGACGATAGTACAAATACAATCGAAGATTATATGTTGAAGCATCAAGGAGATGCAGATGCTTCTGAATTATGGCAAAATTTTTCTGCCATAATTGAATGGGTTCGTGGAAAGTTTATAAGCTATCAAAACAGTTTGAAAGGGATGGATTGGGGAACAATCTACAAAGAATATCAATTAGGACAGTTAGACAACAATATCATTAAAAATAGTGCTTCTGTCATTAACGAAAAAATTGCAGAGTTGGTAAATGATGATGAAGTCACAACTAAAATGAAAGGGATTTATCAGTACATCATTTACGGAGATTCCAAATATCTCCAACTTAGAGCTTTTGATGATAAAACCATCAAGCAAAAATATGAAGAACAGAGCCATCACTGCGTTTATTGTGTGGATGAAGGAAACAACAGGGAGTATGCTCTTAAAGAGCTAGCAGGCGACCATATTACACCGTGGTCTTTAGGTGGAAAAACTGTCCCTGAAAATTGCCAACTATTATGTAAAAAGCACAACTCTTCAAAAGGGAACAACTATTAAAATTGAAAAGGCGACTTCCAAAACGGAAATCGACTTTTTTGATATTCTCATAAATACAATATGTTGTTAGTGGTGTAAACTGGTATATAGTTCCCTTTATTTTTATAAGGAGTTTACATAACGATCAACTGCCAAAATGGCAGTAGCAACATCTGAAGCAGAGATTTTAAAAGGCATTTGATGAATGGTTTCACCTTCAATAGTAGCTTGCTTACCAACCTTGAGCAAATCATCATAGCTGGCATTTTCTAAATGCATTTCTGCCAAGGTCGTAGGCATACCAATTTTCTGATAGAAACGAATATATTTTTCCAACTCCTCTTTTGGACGTTTTTCAAGAAAGAGCTGTGTTAGCGTTCCATAAGCTACTTTTTCTCCATGAGTCAGATGATGAATATCACCAGTCAGAGCTGTAAACCCATTGTGAATGGCATGAGCAGCAGCCAATCCACCACTTTCAAAACCAACACCGCTGAGAAGCGTATTAGCCTCAATGATATGCTCAAGAGCTGGTGTTACCACCTGCGCCTCACAAGCAGCCAGTGCTTGTAAACCATCTGCAAAAAGAGTTTCTTCACATTTTTGAGCAATAGCTGCGCCTGCTAAAGTCTGTCTTTGTCCCAGCATGGTCTCTCCATTTGCCTGCATAACCGCATGCGCTTCAACCCAAGTCGCTAAACCATCTGCAATTCCAGAAGCTAACAAGCGCTTTGGAGCTTGAGCAATGACCTTTGAATCTACTAGAACAAGATCTGGGTTCTTGGTGTAAAAAATATATTTTTCAAATGCTCCTTCCTCGGTATAAATTACTGAAAGAGCTGATGTTGGTGCATCTGTCGAAGCAATAGTCGGTGCAATCACGACAGGACTTCCCAATAAATCTGCAATTGCCTTAGCACTGTCAATTGTTTTTCCACCACCAAGACCAATCACTAGATCTGCTCCATCTTTTTCAGCTAAAGCAGCTACCCGATTGATTTCATTATCCGAAGCTTCACCATTAAAACTGACATGCAATACATGAAGTCCATAGCGAGTAAGATAGGATTGGAACTTCTTTCCTACAATTTGATAAACAGTGTTGTCACAAAGCAAAACTGGATGGTTTCCTAAGTTCAAAATCTGTTTTGCATTTTCAAATAAGGCATCTTCACCTTGAATATAGCGAGAAGGGCTTGCAAAAGTTCTCATAAAATACCTCTTCCTACGCAAAAATGGAGATTAGATGTACTTTTGACCATGAATGAATGACCAATCTGCTGCAAAATCATCTACTGCCTTTGAAATAGACGGCATAGCAAAAGCTGCTTCAAAGACATCCGCACCTGCTGTAATAGCATGGGCACCATCAGCAAAAGCCTTGTTGACTTGTCCTACATTTTTAAAGGAAGCTGCTAAAATTTTGCTAGATGAACCTTCTTTCGCAATCGCATCTGCCAATTGGCCAATAACTACATCTGAATCAATGTTCAAATTTTCCATACGGTTATAATAAGGAGCTAAATAATCTGCGCCTGCTTGAATGGCTAACAAACCTTGGAAAATGGTATAAATAGCAGTTGCCGTAATCTTGTAACCTTCTGCTTTTAAAACTTTTATAGCGGCTAACCCTTCAGGGGTTACAGGTACTTTGACAAACACATTTCCACTACAATGCTTGCGAATTTCAGCGGCATCTTTTAAAATTCCCTGATAATCTTTGGCAACAACCTGAATATGAATGGAAGGAGCTTCCCCAATAATTTCTCTAACTTCTTGGATGCGTTTAAAGAAATCAATCTCCCCCTCTTTTTTAGCGATGGTCGGGTTAGAAGTCACTCCTGCCAAGGGGAGAACTTGCGACCATTTTTTTATTTCTTCTACATTTAATGTATCAAGCATGAATTCCATAAACTGGACCTCTTTTATAATGTGTGTTCTGTACGTCCGATAATATCATCTTGTGTTGCTTTGGAGAGTACATTGAAGAATGCCGAATATCCTGCAACACGCACAATCAAATCACGGTGTTTTTCAGGATGTTTTTGCGCATCAATCAAGGTTTCTCTAGAAACAACATTGTATTGAATATGATAACCGTGCAAACGGTTAAAGAACGTACGAAGTAAAGCAATCAATTTAATTTTATCTTCTTCCTTAGACAAGGTCTGAGGATTCACTTTTTGATTGAGCAGAACCCCCCCAACGATTTCATCTGTCGGCAATTTAGAAACAGATTTCAATACAGAAGTCGGACCATTCTTGTCCATATTGTGAGATGGAGAACAGCCTTCAGCGAGCGGTGTTCCTGCATTGCGGCCATCTGGTGTCGCCAAAGTACCGCGACCTTGACCAACATTGGCTGAAATAGAAGATGTTCCTGAATAGCGGATACCGCCAATTGGACCGCGTCCATAACGGGTATTTGGATATTTAGCAATTTCATCCACATAAATATCATAAGCATCAGTCACCAGCTTATCAGCGTAATCATCATCATTACCATATTTCGGTGCATCAGAAATCAACATCTCTTGAATCTCCTTGCCACGCTCACCTGCATAGTCCGTTTCAAGCGCATGCCAGAGTTCAGCTGGAGTCAGTTTTCCTTCTTCAAAGACTAGCTTCTTGATTGCTGCTAGTGAGTCTGATAGATTGGCAATACCGACTTGGAGACCAGAAATATAGTCATAGACAGCTCCGCCTTCTTTCAAATGCTTTCCACGACCGATACAATCGTCTGTCAAAGCTGAGCAGAGAATATCTGGTACTTCTCTTTCTAGAGAAAGGTCAATCGCGTTTTCCACGATGACACTCATACGAGTCAAGTGACGCAAAGTCTTGTCCCAAGCCGTTTGCAGCTCAGCAAAGCTCTTCATGTCTTTAAAATGACCGAAGCTTGGTGCAAAACGCTTGCCAGATGCGGGATCAATTCCATCGTTCATAGTGATGAGAAGCACCTTAGGGAAGTTCATATAGCTCATTCCCGTACAACGGTAGCCCCATTTACCTGGCACAGCTGTCTCCACACAGCCGATAGCACTGTAGTCGTATGCATCTTCTTCCAAAACGCCTTTGGCAATAAAGGACGGAATAATAATCTCGTCATTATTGAAAGCAGGCATTCCAAAACCTAGTTTCATAACTTCTATGCATTCGTTCATAAAACGAGCATCTAGACCAGCATGGTAGCGAACTGTTAAGTTCGGCTGTGGCAAATGCGTCTGTGCAACAGATCTCAAAACCAGATATGAAAGGGGATTTACAGCATCTTTCTTATCACGTGTTTGTCCACCAATTGTCACATTTTGATACAAAGGACTACCAGCAGATGAGAAAGTATGAGCCTGACTGCGTACTTTATTGATCGTAATCGTCTTAATCCAAAGATTGGTTAAGCGTTCGACAATGCTTTCTTCCGTCTCGCGACCAGCTTCCAAGTCCGACTTAACATAAGGATACATGTATTGGTCAAAGCGCCCATAAGAGAGGGAGTGACCATTAGACTCAATCTGTAAAATACACTGGATAAACCAGACAGACTGAATAGCTTCAGCAAACGTTTCCGCTGGTTCGTAAGGCACTTTGGAGCAAATTCGAACAATTTCCAATAATTCCTGACGGCGCTCTGGGCTTGCAGACTCTGCCATATCTTGAGCTAATTTGACAAAACGATTCGCATAAGCTTTCACAGCATCCACTACAATGAAAATTGAATCATAGAAATGATATTTATCAATACTAGCCGGATCTGTTAAATCCAAGGCCTCCTTAGCTGCCCGAGCTTTTTCCTCAAAACCTTTCAAACCATATTGAAGCAATTTTTGATAGTTGGCTGCCAAGTGAGCATCACCAGAGTTCATCTTTCCTTCCATGCCAAAGAAGCCAGTTTCCATATAAACCTGAACTTCTTCTGGAAGTAAAGCCCCAGCTCTAGCACGGAGGTTATTGTTTTCCCAGAAGGGAGCGATGTTCCGGATTTGTTCTTTGGTTTCCTCTGTAATATAGAAAACATCACCGTCGCGCTTTTCAAAAAGATCTAATTCATTGAGTACAAATTCTAAAGTATACTCTGGGAAAATAGGTGCATCTTTATTAGATGAAGCCTGATTTCCAACAATCATGGTCTCATCTTCAATATAAAGCGTCATATTTTCCAAAATTTCCTTAAGCATATAAGCACGCTTCAGAACATTTGGCTTTTCTTTATGCTCTTGATAAGCTCTTGTTGCAAGAACAGCACGTTCAGCATCAATATAAGGTTTCTTGTCCAGCACATCTTCCCGATACTTGTTCATTCGGTCCGTTAAACTACCAAAATAATTCGTTTGTATCGTCGTTTTTTCTATTTCTTTTACATTAGCCATCACAGCACAACCTTTCTTATGAAATTATTTTTATTTCTTTCGTAACTATTGTAGCATGCAAGATACAAAAATTCAATTATTTATAATCAAGTATCAAATTAAAGATTTTTTGCACATTTGTGCTCAATCAACATTAAAATAATTTCTTTACAGTGATACAATGTAGTTTATCCTTCCGCTTTCAGTTCATTACTGTAAGCAAGATTGTCTTGGAATTTAAAGAATGGGAAATAGATGAGAGTGGACATAGCTAAAATGACAACTTGGATGAGAGCACCCTGCCATCCTGCCACTAAGAAACCAGAAATAATAGCTGGTGTACTCCATGGCAAGGTCACCCCTGAAAATGGCTGCATAAAGCCAATTGCTATAGAACCATAAACAATTACAGCCGCTAAAACAGGTACAAGAATAAAAGGCAAGAACATGACGGGATTCATAACAATTGGAAACCCAAACACAACTGGTTCATTGACATTAAAGATTGCTGGAAAAGCAGCAACCTTTCCTAGTGCTTTGTATTGTTTAGACTTAGCTGCAAAGAGCATGGCTACCACCAAACCAAAAGTAATACCAGAACCAGACAAAATAAGGAAACTATCCAAGAATTGCTGAGTGACAATGTGAGCACCTTTTCCAACAGATAACTTTCCAGCAGCAAGCAAGGTTTTATTAGCATCCAGATTTGAAAGTAAGAGAGCGGTCACTACACCATTGACAACAGATTGTCCGTGTACACCAAACCACCATAGGAAAGAGATGAAAAAGGCAATACCGATTGCACCGTAAAGGGAACCAGTCAATCCTTGCAGCGGTACTTGAAGCACACCGTAAATCATTTCGATAAAAGTACCACCCTTTGTCAGCATTTTAGCAAGAATATAGACTACCATGGAAAGGAAGAATATCACAAAAGCTGGAATCATAGCCTCAAATTGCTTGGCAATCGCTTGAGGAACTTGCTCTGGCATCTTAATAACAATATGTTTTTGAATAAACATGGTATAGATACTACCGACAACCAAACCAATAATAATGGCTCCAATAATCCCCTGACCGCCAAACCAAATCTTGGCAATCGCGTCTGTAATTTCTTCACCTTTTTCTGGAATATAAGAAGATTTTAAAAGAATGAAGAAAGAAGACACAGATAACACACCTGCCGGCAGAGGCTCTACACCACTATTTTTAGCATAAGAATATCCTATAGAAAAACAGGAAATCAAACCCATAATCGCAAAAGTTCCTGAGTAAACCTGCATAAACGGCTCGGTCCAATTTTTTCCAAAAATGCCTGCAATCGCCTGATTGAGGCCTTCAAACGGTAACTGTCCTACAATCAGAAAGATACTTCCAACAACTGTCAAGGGCAGAATTGCCAACATACCATCCTTTAAGGCAATAATACCGCGCATATTGACAAATTTCATAATCGGCGCAATAATTTTTTGAGTATCTATTTTAGCCATAACTAAGCTCCTTGTTTTTGTTCCAAAAGCCCCAAAGCGAGATTCAATACTTTTTTACCATCTAGCATGCCATAGTCCGCCATTGGAATGACCGCAATTGGAATATGGTTCTCTTCGCAAATGGCAGCTGACTTATCCAAAGTATAAGCTACTTGTGGTCCTAACAAAGCAACATCCAAGTTTGGTGCATAATCTGCTAACTTGGCCTGAGAATAAGCATCAATCTCAACCTCTAAACCAGCTTCTTTCGCAGCTATTTTCATATTATTGACCAACATTCCTGTTGAAAAACCTGCTGCACAAAACAACCCAATTTTAATCATATCTTCATCCTCCTGATGATTTATTTTTTCACTTGTAATTCTTTTCTCAAGTCAATGATTTCCTTGATAAGATTAATTTCTGTAATACTGGTCATCAAATGATCCTGAGAGTGGACAAACAAAGCTGTAATTTCTGTCTTTGTTCCCCCCGCTTCCTGTGCCAAAAACTCCGTTTGAAGATTATGAGCTTCTAATAATGCCTGATCTGCCAATTCTAGATACTCATTACACTTTTCAAACTCACCATTTTTTGCTAATGACAAAGCTTGGTAAATATGCTGTTTGGCATCTCCAGCATGCAAGATTAACCCCATAATGATTTGATCAGCTACAATCACTTCCATATTTAACGTTACTCCTATTTTTATTTACAAAATATATCTTTCTTTTATTTGAAAGCGTTTTATTTTTGTTTGTAACTCAAATTTATCATCTTTCTCTTATTCCGTCAATATATTACTGAACAAATTCTCTTTTTTTATATTTATCGCACATTTGTGCTTATAGAGTAAAATAAAAAGGGTCAGAATCATTATTCTTGACCTTTTGAAAATGAAATAATGAGAAAAAGGAGAATTGTTATAAACTACTAATTAATTAACTGCACTATTATCCAATTCCAACACTTTTAAAATAGTTGCTTCATCTGTAACTAAATGGTTGACATACCCAGCACGTAAAACCGCCAAAATAGCGGCAGCTTTTTGACGACCATAGGCGAAAGCCAGACTGTAAGGAACTGTTTTTAAATAATCTAAAGAAATAGCAACTGTTCGATTTTGCAACTGTTCATCAACCAACTCACCATTTTCATCAAAAAAGCGGCAACAAATTTCTCCGACAGCTCCTTCATTTTCCACTGTACGAAAATCTTCAGCCGTCAGCATATCCAACCACTGCCGATTCTTTTCATCCACTTGTCCGCCAATACCAACAACAACCACATCTAGTTCTTGCCAACTTCTTTTTAAGTCATCAAAATATTTAGAAGATAAAATTCCTTTTGCTAAGATCTCGTCTTCCTGTATAATCGTCGCATTCATAAAGCGACAATCCCCATGGTATTTATTAGCCATACTGTAAATGAGGGTATTAACATGATAACGAGCATGAATATGGCTAGGTCCGCCAGCCAATGGAAAAAAATGCACATTATTCAAGTGCCGACTGCCCGAGTGTTCTACCAAGAGACTAAGACTCTTTCCCCATGAAAATCCAACTTTAGCATTGTCATCAATCATCCCCCGAAGCATTCCTGCCGCTGATTGAGCTAACCGCTGCTCCAAATCAGAAGGTGAATCATCCACTTGATTTGCTACGATTTCAAGTCCTTTTAACCCATACTTCTCTTTCACTACATTTTCTAAATGAAACAAACGCGCATCAAAGGCTTCAATCTCGATTTTGACAATACCTTCCTTTTTAGCTTCAGCCAGCATACGACTCACAGTTGTCCGATAAATCCCTGTCTCTGCTGCAATTTCTGCCTGACTTTTCTCCTCTATATAATAAAGATAAGCAATCTTAGCTAATAGCCTTTTTCTTTCACTTTTCATCTTATCTCCCTCTACTTATCAGACTAGAGTCAATTTGATATTGGCTGCTTTTAGGCGTTGAACCGCTGCTGTCGGAATAGCTTGATCGGTTACCACCTGCGAAACCTGTTTCAAACCAAAACGCTTGACAGTCCCTCTTTTATCAAATTTACTCGAATCTGTTAACACAATCATTTTATCAGATGCTTCCGACATATATTGCACCACTTCGCTACGCATTAAATCTTTACCTGTAAAACCAAGCTCTTCATCATAGCCATCAGTCCCTACAAAAGCATGTTCTACATGGAAAAATTGAATCATTTCCTTAAGTAAAGGACCGACCGTAACTTGCGAATCGTTCTGAAATTCACCGCCTAGCAAGATAATCTTGCAAGAATCTACTTTTCTCACATAGTCTGCGATAAAATAAGAATTTGTAATAATTTTCACGTTCTTCTTAGTACGACAGATTTCTTCAGCTAACAGAGCACAAGTTGAACCAGATTCAATGATAATCGTTTCATTGTCTGCAACAATTTTTGCCGCTTCTTGTGCTATCTTTCGCTTGGTATCATAATGAAAAGAAAGCCGGACATTCAAGTCATCACCACTATTTAAGACCGCATAACCGTGCTCCCGATGAAGCAAGCCTTTCATTTCCAGCTTATCCAAATCTTTCCGAATCGTTACTTTAGAGACTTTTAATTTATCAGATAAAGTATTAACATCAATTTTTTCAAACTCCGAAACGAGCTTAACGATTTCATCTAAACGTTCCATTTTATTCACCTCATTCTTTATTTTAACAGAATTTAAGGAATAAATAAAACAAAAAACAGTTTCATTCGTAATTGTTTTTCTTTCGTTTGTTTGATATAATAAAAGAAAATAAGCAAGAAAAGAGTGTACATCATGAGTGCAGAAAAAGGAATCATCTTTAATATTCAACATTTTAGTATTCACGACGGACCAGGAATTCGGACAACTGTTTTTCTAAAAGGCTGTCCTTTACGCTGTCCTTGGTGTGCCAATCCAGAATCTCAGAAATTTAAACCTGAGCCCATGTTAGACGCTT
This sequence comes from Streptococcus sp. HMSC034E12, assembly GCF_001835915.1. Taxonomy (NCBI): domain Bacteria; kingdom Bacillati; phylum Bacillota; class Bacilli; order Lactobacillales; family Streptococcaceae; genus Streptococcus; species Streptococcus sp. HMSC034E12. The sequence goes on along the minus strand of NZ_KV826477.1, from coordinate 70,191 downwards.
CTAGCAAAAAGACTATCACCATGGGAGAGGAAAAAAGCGTTGAAGAGATTATCAAAGAAGTTCTCAAAGATAGAGAATTTTATGAAGAATCAGGTGGGGGCCTGACCTTGTCTGGTGGAGAAATCTTTGCTCAGTTTGAATTTGCCAAAGCAATCCTTAAAGCTGCCAAAGAAAAAGGTATCCATACAGCAATTGAAACGACAGCCTTTGTAGATCATAACAAATTCGTTGATTTGCTCCAGTATGTAGATTTTATCTATACTGACTTAAAGCATTATAACACCATCAATCACCGCAAAGTCACAGGGGTCAAAAATGAACTAATTATCAAAAATATTCATTATGCTTTTTCGCAACAAAAAACCATTGTCCTGCGTATTCCTGTTATCCCTAGCTTTAATGACTCTCTAGAAGATGCCGAACAATTTGCTATTTTATTTAAAAAATTATCTATTGATCAAGTACAACTCTTACCTTTTCATCAATTCGGTGAAAATAAATATAAATTACTAAAACGTTCTTATGAAATGGAAAATGTGCAAGCTCTACATCCGGAAGACCTCTATGATTATCAGCAAGTTTTTCTTGATTATGAAATCAACTGTTATTTTTAGCTCCTCTTTTTCTCCAAAAAACAATCCATTTCTCACGAAATGGATTGTTTTTTTATCTCTTCTTGGGCAGATGCAACGACATCTGCCAGACTGGTCTTGCTCAGTTCTTCTTCCATTGCTGCTTGAATTTCTGCTAATTTGTCATCTAAAACTAAGTGAATATTTCTGCCAATGGGACAAGATGGATTGGGATGCTCATGAAAGCTAAAGAGTTGCCCAGATTTGCCCAGACTTTCTACTGCTTGATAGACATCCAAGAGGGTAATGTCTTTTAAATCTTTTCTGATGACAGCCCCGCCCGTTCCACGCGCAACAGAAATCAAATCTGCACTTTTCAACTGTAATAATGTCTTGCGAATAATGACAGGATTTACTCCAACGCTGTCAGCTAGAAAATCGCTAGTCACCTTATGTTTTTGACATTCTAATGCTATAACAGTCAGCATGTGCGTGGCAATGGTAAAACGACTCGAAATTTGCATGTAAAACTCCTTTCATTTGCAGATTCTATTACTAGTATACTTTATTTACGTTGTAACTTCAAGTGTTACTTCTCAAAAAACTCCTTGAGATGTGCAACATAATCTTCTCGCTCACTAATTGCTCGAAGTAAATCATGATTATGCGTATGATGAATTCCATTGACCAGACTTTCGTAATATACTTCATAATAAGGAAACTTCAATGTTCTAGCCATTTCCAATTCTTTATTTACATCATAAGCCACTCGTCGAAAATCGACATCTGCTAATCCCTGTTCATCAATTTTTAAAATAGCATACTGAGCTCGCAGATCCTTTCGCAAACAAGCATCTAGAAAAAACGGCTGACCGATAGATCCCGGATTGATAATCATCTGTCCCCCCGTCGCATAACGAAGAAATTGCTGATGAATATGACCATAAATGGCAATGGCACAATTGTTACCTTCAAACAGGCGATCAAAATTCTCTTGTTGACCAATATGAATCAACTCTCGTCCCCAATTTTTATCTGGCAAATGATGAGTCACAGCAATTTCTAAATCGCCAACTTTTGTCAAAAGCTGCAAAGGCAGCTCATGCAATCGGTTCAGTTCTTCAGGTGTGACTTCTTCCAAAAGATACTGGCATAAACAAACCATATATAAATGACTAGGGCGACTGATATCTAATTTCCCATGAAGAGCATTCCAAATACTATCTTCCCAATTTCCCCGCACTTGAAGGCTAATCGGTAAAGCAGCCATTAAGTCAAGAATTTTCTTTCGCCCCGTTCCGGGTGCCAATAAATCTCCCAAAAACCAGTAATCGGTCACCTGTTCCTTTTTAGCATCCGCCAAAACAGCTTCTAATGCCGTTACATTTCCATGAATATCTGATAATAAAGCAATTTTTCGTTTCATTGTACCGTTTCATCTGTCCTTTATAAAATATTATAACAAACCAAGAAAAAACTTCCACTCCCAAGTTTGAGTGAAAGTTTTACTGCCTCATCAATCTACCGACTTCAACGCTTCCAACATGTCAATACGCCTCAATATTGCATTGACCATAAAGCCTAAGACAATCAAAATCATGATGATAGAAAAGACTGGTACAAGATATACAAACACCGATACTGCCGGATTGAGAAGAAAGGCGTCTGGGGCAATCGTCTCTAAAAGGGAGCGATGTAAAATATTTCCTAAAAACAAGCCTACAATAATACCAATAACAGACAAAAGAATGGTCTCTCGATAAATGTAAAGCGTGACTTCTTTATTATGAAATCCCAATACTTTAATCGTTGATAATTCTCGAATCCGCTCTGCAACATTGATATTCATCAAGTTATAAAGAATCACAATGGCTAGTAAAATAGAGGCAACAGTTAAAATCTGCATTACAAAGCCAAGAGATTTGACAATGACATCAATTTGTTCCAAAATCCCCGTATTTTGTACGACTGCTCGCACACCAGTTAATTTCATGAAGGCTGCTGCGGTATCCTGCACATTTTTGCTAGAGGAATCTTTCAATTTTATCAGATAAGCATTTTCTTGGAACTTACGAGCAAATACCGTTTGATAATAGTCCTGATTCATAAAGATAAAATGCCCTGCGTACATTTCAGTGATACCAGAAACTTTGGTTTTATAGCGTTTTCCTTCATCGGATGTCACCTCAAAAGTATCTCCAACAGAAACATGCATAATGGTTGCTAATTTCTGAGAAATGACCGCTCCATGCGAAGACAAGTTCAAGCTCGCTTTGCTTTGACTATCATATAACTCTATGAAATGATGAAAATCCTTGCCTGTTGTCACAAATAACGCGAGAGACTGTTCATCTTTAGCACCCTTGATTTTTTTGGTAAATGTTTCTTGATAAATACCGCGTTTTTTAGCTATTTTTTTATATGCTAATAAATGATTGATTGCTGCTTGCTCGTCTGATTTGAGATGATGTTTTTGCGAAATGACCGCATCGTATTTGATAATTTCTCCATACTGCCGATTTCCCATACCTTCCATGGAAGAAGACATCCCCAAACCGGCAAATAAGAGGGCGACGGAGCCTGCCACACCAAAAATGGTCATCAGCATTCTTTGCTTGTAACGAAAGATATTTCGAGCCGTCACTTTTTGCGTAAAGCTAAGCCGACGCCAGATGAAGTCAATCCGCTCTAGCAAGATTTTTGAGCCTTTGGTAGGTGCCTTGGGCAACAATAATTGAGATGGTTTTTCTTTCAACTCTTTGTGAGCAATATAAAGGGCTGGTGCGACACCACACAAGACCGAGCATAAAAGAGCAATGAGACTAATTTCCCAATAAAATTCTAATCGCAAATCTGGATAAGTTGATGTCTTAAAAATAGTTTTCCCTAAGATGTAGGGTAAGAAATAAGTACCTAACAAACTTCCCATTACTGTACCTAACAAACTTGAAACCAAGCCATAAACGACAAATTTCTTAACGACATCTTGATTCCGATAACCTAAAGCTTTTAAAACGCCAGCATTTGTGCGTTCTTCGCTGACAAAACGTGTCATTGTCGTTACCGTTACAAGGGCAGCTACCAGATATAGTACAATCGGAAAAGCATTTCCTACAGCTGAGATTCCATAAGCACGATTCCCCGTTGTTGTGTACTCGTCAGCTCCTGGAAATGTCCGACGTGTATACACACGGTAGGTTGATACAGACAAACCAGCTACTTCCTCTTTTGCCTTTTGAATGTCTGCTTGCCCATTTTTTATTTTTGTTTCAGCATCTTTCTTTTGCTTTTCGTATTCAGTTTTTTTATCGTTCAATGTTGCCTGAGCTTGGTCCAATTGCGCCTGACCGTCTGCGATTTGTTGTTTTGCTTGCGCCAATTGGGCTTGACCTGCTTGGTACTCGGTTTGTTTATTTCTTAAGGTTGCCTGACCACTTTGATATTGAGCTAAGCCTGCGTCATATTCAGCTTGTTTCGCATTCAATGCCTCAGCTGCAGATTGGTATTGGGCAAGTCCTGCTTGATAAAGCGCTTCTTGGCTTTTGTACTGCGACAGTCCAGTTTGAAATTCAGCCTGCTTTTTCTCTAATTCTGTACGAGCAAGATTTAATTTTGCTTCTTCTTGTGCTAGTTGAGTTTGTGCTGCCACAATTTCAGGCACTGTTGCTGGATCAATTCCTTGTGCTTGTAGCGCAGCTATTTTGGTCTGCAAATTAGTTTTTGCAGCTGCAAGTTGCATTTGACCTTTTTCCAATTCTGCCTGCGCTGTAGCTAATGTAGCTTGAGCATTTGTTACATTTTCTTTTGCAGCAGATAATTGACTAGCTGCCTGATCTAATTGGGTTTTCGTTTGATTCAATTGTGCCCAACCTGAAGACAGTTGAGCGGCGGCTGTATCTAATTTTTCTTTCGTATTTTCCAAAGTCTGCTCAGCCTGTGCAATTTGAGCTGCGCCCTGTGCAAGCAAGTTTTCTTTTTCAGTTAGTTGACCTTGAGCAAGCTCTAAATCTGCTCTTTTTTGATCAATTTGATCCTGCGCATTCCTTAGTTGCTGCTGGGCATCTGCCAATGCTTGTTGAGAAGTTTGAATTTTTGCTTCTCCGTCCGCAATTTTTGCCTGTGCTTGGGCTTTTATCTCTGATAAACGTTTTTTTCCATTATCAGCCAGTAGCTTTTCTAACTCATCTTCATGCCGTTTTACCTTTTTTCTATAGGAATCCCCAAAGGAGTTGAGTGTTTTTAAATTGTTATATCTCAAACGAGCGACCGTATAGACTGGACTTTGAAACGTTTTGAGCGTCACCACTGCATAAGCAGACAAGGTACCACTCCCTGAGTTAGAACTGCCAAGAGAAATAGTTGAAGCCAATTCACTTGAATTGACAAATCCTGTCACTGTAAAGGTATGCCGTCTCAAAGCATACTTATTGGTTCCTTCCTCGTTTAAAGTAATGCTATCGCCAATCTTGTACTTTCCTTGATAAAAACTAGCCAAAGCCACTTGATTTTCCTTGCTTGGAAAATGACCTGAGACAAGCTTGAACTTAGAAATATTAGTTGTCTGAGAAAAAACTCGAACAGAAGTTGAGCTATCTCCAACCACCGTATCTGTAAAATAACCATATTCTACCTGTGCATTTGGAACTGCATTCAGTTCTTTTTGGTCAGCTTTGCTGATACCATAATCTGACATCACTGCCAAATCCATCATTTTCATCTGTGAAAGATAACGATTGGCTGAATTTTCAATGTCTGGACTGGCTGCTTTCAGGCCCACTAGCGCAAAAGAACCTAACATCATCAAAAACATAATGGACAGAAAGCGTCCTTTGGACTGACGAAAAGAGAGCCAGATGTCTTTATTTAGAATGGATTTTTTCATATCACCACTCCTCACTAATACTCTAGACTTGCAATATCTTGAGGATGTTCATTCAAAGTGACGGACTGAATCCGTGCATCATGCATACGAATCACGCGGTCTGCAATCGGAGCTAACGCACCATTGTGAGTCACGATAATCACTGTTGCTCTCTGTTTGCGTGACATATCTTGAAGAATTTGCAGCACTTGCTTACCTGTTTTATAATCTAGCGCACCTGTTGGTTCATCACAAAGCAAAATTTTAGGATTTTTTGCCACGGCACGCGCAATGGAAACACGTTGCTGCTCACCACCAGATAATTGAGTAGGAAAATTATGCAGTCGATTTCCTAGCCCAACTGCTGCTAACGCCTCTGCTGCATCCTGCGCATCTTGAACAATTTCTGAAGCCAGCTCAACATTCTCTAGCGCCGTCAGATTGGGAACTAAATTATAAAATTGAAATACAAAACCAACATCATTTCTCCGATAGTCTGTCAGTTGATAAGCGTTGTAATGCGCTATATTTTGCCCATCAATCAGCACATCTCCCTCGTCATTACTATCCATTCCACCAAGAATGTTCAGAATCGTCGATTTTCCAGCACCAGAAGCTCCAAGAATGATGACCAATTCTCCTTTTTCGATGTCAAAAGAGATATCATTGTTGGCAATAATTTCTGTGTCTCCCATTTGATACCGCTTGTAACTATGCTTCATTTCAATATAAGCCATCGCCTTTTCCTCTTTCAGTTTCCATGTCCAATTAAATAAACAAGCTGTTTGTTGATTGAATCCTATCTTTATTATAAAATAGACTTAACATAAAGGCAATCATCAATTATCAACAGAGTGTTCATTTAAGGAGTATTATGGTACAAAATCGACAAACAGCAACCAAGCAGCATATCAGAGAAGCCCTCATTCAGCTCTTGTTAGAAGAAAAATTTGAAACAATTTCCGTTAGTAAACTCTGTCAACGAGCAGGTATCAACCGTGGAACTTTCTACCTTCATTATCTTGATAAATTCGACCTAATTGAAACACTAAAAGAAGAAATTATTACCCAATTACGTAAAAATTTTGAAGAAACTACAAACAATCATTACAAATCTAAGCTATCTCCAACAAAACCATGACCTGATTTATGCTGTTTCTCAAAGTCATTACCTCAATTTCCGTGAAACAATCCGTGAATTTATGCTTAGTATTTTAACGAACGATCAGCACAAAGTTCAAACCGAACACTTTTTAAAAGAAAATTTCACTATTTCTGAAAAATATGCGCTTGAAGTTTTTCTATCTAGTGTAGAGGGCATTATCTCACTTTGGATTTCAAGTGGCACTAAAGAAACACCTGAAGAAATGACGAATACGATTTTACAAACATTTGATTATGACGCTTGGCAATGATAAACTAAAAAACTCTATTTCTAATCGGGAAAATTCCTTTTAGAAATAGAGTTTTTGATTTATATCTTTTCTAGCTTAAGCTCAGAAATTGAAAGATTGTAAAGTGAGATGACAGAATATATGGTATAATTCTCTGTTGCACATTTTTATATGCATCCGTGTCATCATTGCATCCTATCATCTACTTTTTAGCTTAGTTGTCCTTATCATCTATGCGTGATTTTCTAGCAATATCAGCCAAAATATGGTCTACAAATTCTGCAAGTGTTTCTGTATGCGTTTGTTTGCTGCCATAACGACGGACATTCACCGTACCATCTGCTTGTTCCTTGTCCCCTACAATCAATTGATAAGGAACTTTATGAGTTTGACTTTGACGAATCTTGTATTGCATTTTTTCATTGCGTTCATCGACATCCACACGGACACCACGATTGCGCAGTTCTTTCGCTACTTTCCAAGCGTAATCAGCATGCGCTTCATTAGAAATTGGAATGACCGTCACTTGATGAGGAGCAAGCCAAGTTGGGAAAGCACCTTTGTATGTTTCAATCAAGTAAGCAATAAAGCGCTCCATAGTAGACACAATACCACGGTGAATCATGACTGGACGATGCTCTTCACCGTCTGCTCCAACATAATGAAGGTCGAAACGTTCTGGTAGCAAGAAGTCCAATTGAATAGTGGAAAGGGTTTCTTCATTTCCAAGAGCCGTTTTTACTTGGACATCCAATTTAGGACCGTAGAAAGCAGCTTCGCCTTCTGCCTCAAAGTAGTCCAAACCTAAGTCATCCATTGCTCCTTTTAACATGCGTTGAGCATTTTCCCACATTTCATCATTATCAAAATATTTATGTTTGTCATTCGGGTCACGATAAGACAGACGGAAACGATAATCTGTGATATTAAAGTCTTTGTAAACGTCAATCATCAAATCCAGCACATGTTTAAATTCTTCTTGAATTTGCTCTGGCATGACAAATAAGTGAGAATCGTTTAGGGTCATTTCACGAACACGTTGGAGTCCTGAAAGTGCACCTGATTTTTCAAAGCGATGCATCATACCAAGTTCCGCAATACGAATAGGTAACTCACGATAAGAATGAACATGGTTTTTATAAACCTCAATATGGTGTGGGCAATTCATCGGACGAAGAACAAATTGTTCACCGTCTCCCATATCCATTGGCGGGAACATATCTTCTTGGTAATGTTCCCAGTGACCAGAAGTTTTGTATAATTCCACACTTGCAAGCGGTGGCGTATACACGTGTTGGTAGCCGTCATTGACTTCGCGGTCTGTAATATAGCGCTCTACGATACGACGAATAGTCGCACCATCTGGAAGCCAGAATGGAAGACCTTGCCCAACTTCAGGAGAAATCATGAAAAGATCCAACTCTTTACCGAGCTTACGGTGGTCACGTTCCTTCGCTTCTTCACGCATTTGAAGATAGTTTTTCAAATCTTTCTTATCAAACCAAGCTGTACCATAAATCCGTTGCATCATAGCATTATCGCTATTTCCACGCCAGTAAGCACCCGCTACATTTAACAAATGGAAAATTTGAATACGTCCAGTTGACGGGACATGAGGTCCACAACAGAGATCCACATATTCACCTTGACGGTAGATTGTCAAACCACCTTCATCTTCTGAATGCTCCTCAATCAATTCCAACTTGTAAGGATCATTCTTGAAAATTTCTCGCGCTTGATCTTTTGTCACTTCTTCGCGAATTGACGGGAAATTCTCCTTGACAATCTTCTTCATTTCTTCTTCGATACGAGGCAAGTCTTCGTTGGAAATTTGTCCTGCGGTATTGTCTGTATCATAGTAAAATCCGTCCTGAATAGCTGGACCGACACCCAAGTGAATGTCTGGGAAGAGACGACGAGCAGCTTGGGCAAAGAGATGAGCAGCCGAATGGCGCAAGATAGGCAGGGCGTCTTCGTGGTCAGGTGTCACAATTTCGATGCTACCGTCTTCTGTAATAGGACGAGTGGTATCGATGAGTTTGCCGTTGAATTTACCAGCCAAGGCTTTCTTTGCCAAGGAATTGCTGATAGACTGAGCAATATCAAATGTTGTGCTGCCGCTTTCGTATTCACGAACAGCGCCGTCTGGGAAAGTAATCTTAATCATAGTTTTCTCCTTTAATATCTATTTATTTGTATTGGGCAATTTTAAGCGCCTGGCAATCTCTTCAGCAGTCTCCTTTTCCGATTGATTGACTGCCGTCTGTCATGAGACTGGGATAGCCTAATTTCTGAGCTTCCTTCCGCACCATTTGGGCAAAAAGAATGTCACGCTGCATCCAGTTTTCAAAAGCTTGCTCAGGATTGGAAGTTCCCTCTAAAACATAAGGAACCCATTCTCTCTGCTTATAATGCTTTTTCTGAAAATCAACTGTCGGAGTCAAGCATAGATAGGAAACCGCTGGTTCTTCAAGACTTTTTATCAGGTGAGGCAGAAGCCCTGCTCCCTCCACCAAGAGGGCTTTGTCTTGATTTTTTATCAAGTAAGATGTCACATAAGGAAAAATCTCTTCATAAAAACGCCATTCTTCATCTGCCATCTCTTCTGGATTTCTCATCCAGATTTGTTCCGGATTTCTGTCCTGTCTCAGAAGGGAAATCGGCTTTAAGTCCTCTCTTGCTTGAGCTATCATCTCATCTACCAAATCATCCAGCTTGATATGAAGCAAATCGTACTTCCGAGCAAGAAGGGAAGCGAGCGTTGATTTCCCGCTGCAGGATGATCAGCCAATCATATATAGCATAACTTTTCCTCCCTTCAACAAAATAAAAAAAAAAACGACATCCCGAAAAGGACGTCGCAACGTGGTTCCACCTTCATTCATGTACAACAAAAAAGTTTGTTGACACCTCTGATTGGCTCTAACGTAGCCACCGTTTTATGTTTGCATAAAAGCTAACAGAGTAGTCTCAACTGCCTTTCTCTGCGCGATTTTCAGCTCCACGCGCTCTCTAAAAGATTCCAGTCAGCGATATGTCTCTAAAAAATATTATAGCACGATTGAAAAATTTTGCAAGTCCTATGATTAAAGTGTATTGTGTTTTGGAACCATTCGAAACAGCACAGCAAGTTAAAATAAGGCTTTGTCCGTACTCAAGCTTGCAAAAGCGTGCACCGATTCGGTGCTTTTTTCTTTCTCTTGTTTCAAAAAAACAGCCTCACGACTGTTTTTACTTTTATCCTACAGAGCCTTCCATACTCATATTGATGAGCTGATTAAGTTCGACTGCATACTCCATTGGGAGTTCTTTGGTGATTGGTTCCATAAAGCCATTGATAATCATAGCAGTTGCTTCTTCTTCGCTAATACCGCGGCTCATAAGGTAATAAAGCTGATCCTCTGAAACCTTAGAAACCTTAGCTTCGTGTTCAAGTGCAACATTTGAATTGTGAATTTCATTAAATGGAATGGTATCTGAGCTGGATTCACCATCCATAAGAATCGTGTCGCACTCAATGTGAGACTTTGAACCAGCACTGTTCTTGCCAAAACGGACTTGACCACGGTAATCCGTCTTACCACCGTCTTTGGCAACAGACTTGGAAATCAATGTGCTAGAAGTCTTTGGCGCATTGTGATAGACTTTACAACCCGCATCCAAATGCTGACCATAATTAGCAAAGGACATGGAAAGGACTGAAGTTCTTGCATTGCGGCCATTCAAAATGCTACAAGGATATTTCATATTGACCTTGCTGCCCAGATTTCCGTCAATCCATTCCAAAGTACCGCCTTCTTCAACCGTTCCACGCTCTGTCACCAGATTATAAACGTTGTCTGACCAGTTTTGAATCGTTGTATAGCGGAAAAAAGCATCTTTTTTGACAATAATTTCCACATTTGCAGCATGAAGACTATTGGTCGTATAAGTCGGCGCTGTGCAACCTTCAATGTATTGAATAGAGCCACCCTCTTCTACGATAATGAGCGAGCGTTCAAACTGACCGGCATTCTCTCCATTGATACGGAAATAGGTCTGAACTGGCACCTGACATTGAACATTTTTAGGAACATAGATAAATGTGCCACCTGACCAAACAGCACTGTTCAAAGCGGAAAACTTGTGCTCTGCATTAGAAATGACTGTTCCAAAGTATTTTTTTACCAAATCCGGATATTCTTGTACTGCCGTGTCAGTATCGGTAAAGATAATGCCTTGCTTGGCAAATTCTTCTTTCATGTTGTGATAGACCACTTCAGATTCATACTGAGCAACAGCCCCTGACAAAAATTGACGCTCTGCTTCAGGAATCCCCAGACGCTCAAAGGTTTTCTTTATTTCATCTGGTACCTCATCCCAACTTCTAGCCCGATCCCCACTTAATTTTTGATAATAGACAATATCATCAAATCGTATGCCGGATAAATCTGGTCCAAAATCAGGCATGGGCAATTTATGGAATAATTCTAAAGAACGCAAGCGATAATCCAACATCCATTGTGGCTCATTTTTAATTTCAGAAATTTCACGAACAACCTCTTCTGTCAGACCTTTGCCTGTTGAGAACAAAGGTTTCACATCGTCATGAAATCCAAAGGTATAATCTCGTTCTTTCGTCATCTCATTCCTCCCATTGATACAAATTCTCTTCTCTTATTATACTATTCTATATTAGAAATGTCAGAATATATGCCTAAAATCGAATAAATTAAGCTAAAAAAGGCTAGGAAAATTTCCCAGCCTTCTTACATGATTACCGTACTTTTTCGGCTAATGCTTCAGCGAATTTCTCCAGATTTTCAATATCTTCATCTTCTGCTGATAGATCGACTTTGACATTTTCAGCGCCTTTTTCAGCACCTGTTGCCGCAAAAGCACGATCAAAGTCATCTACGGCCTTACAGAACTCATCATAGAATGTATCGCCCGATCCGACAACACCATAAATCTTTCCGGTCAAGTCAAGACTAGCTAAATCTTCATAAAAATCAACAATTTCATCAGGCAACTCGCCGTCACCGTATGTGTAAGAAGCAACGATTGCGATGTCTGCTTCTAGAAATTCCTCTGCATCAACCGTTGTGCATTCATCAATATCTACTTCTAAACCAAGTTCTTTTAATTTATCAGCTACAATATCTGCGATTTCTTCTGTATTTCCTGTCATACTCGCAAATACAATTTTTGCTAAAGCCATAATTTCCTCCAAAAAAATTCTATCAGTTTATTATAACACATTGAACAAATTGTTGCACTTCAAATCTCTTAAAGTTCCCTACTTTTCCCTTTTACTTTTTAAAATAATCATCTTATGATACAATGAATAAAAGGTAGAGCGGAGGTTATCATATGGAAATTTTCAAGCAAATTTTACATAAAATTAAAGAATATGATACAATCATCATTCATCGTCACATGCGACCTGATCCTGATGCCTTAGGAAGTCAAGTCGGTTTGAAAAAATTACTTCAAGTCAATTTCCCTGAGAAAAAGATTAAAGTAGCAGGAAAGACTGAACCTACTCTTGCTTGGATGGCTAAAATGGATGATGTTTCAGATGATGATTACAAACATGCTTTAGTTATTGTTTGTGATACAGCAAATACTGCTCGGATTGATGACGAACGGTACAACAAAGGAGATTTTCTCATCAAAATTGATCATCATCCAAACGATGATATTTACGGGGACATTTCTTGGGTAGATACTAGCTCTAGTAGTGCTAGTGAGTTAATTGCTCTCTTTGCATTGGAAAATAAACTCAAACTAGATGATTATTCTGCTAAATTGCTTTATGCTGGAATTGTCGGTGATACAGGACGTTTCCTATATCCTGCCACAACTGCCCGCACAATGGCTGTCGCAAGTAAACTTCGCGAGTATCCCTTTGATTTTGCTGCTTTGGCTCGAAAAATGGACTCTTTCAGCTATCAAATCGCTAAACTTCAAGGCTATGTTTATGACCATTTAGAAGTCGATGAAAATGGTGCAGCTCGTGTCATTTTAACTCAGGAACTTCTCAAAGCCAATCATTTAACAGATGCTGATACTTCCGCTATCGTTTCAGCTCCAGGGCGTATTGACAGTGTTGAATTATGGGGAATTTTTGTTGAGCAAGAAAATGGCAATTACCGCGTTCGACTACGGAGTAAATTTATCCCGATCAATGAAGTAGCTAAAAAACACGACGGAGGCGGTCATCCTCTTGCCAGTGGTGCCAATGCTTACTCCAAAGAAGAAATCGAAGAAGTTTATCAAGAATTGAAAGAATTGGCAAAAAGGAAATAATTTGGTAGAAAAGACTTGTCAAATCCGCTAGAATTTGGTAAACTATCAAAGTAACGAATCTATGGCTCGCAGAGAGACCATGGCAGAAAGGAAATTTTTAAAAATGAGAAAAGATATTCATCCTGAATACCGTCCTGTTGTCTTTATGGATACTTCAACCGGCTACAAATTCCTTAGTGGTTCTACTAAGTATTCTAGCGAAACTGTTGAATGGGAAGATGGAAACACTTATCCTTTGATCCGTGTGGAAATTTCATCAGACTCACATCCATTCTATACTGGACGTCAAAAATTCACTCAAGCAGATGGACGTGTGGATCGTTTCAACAAAAAATACGGTCTCAAATAAAAATCGTATTTACATTACAAAAAATGTTGATAATAAGCCTTTTCCAATTTTGGGAAAGGTTTTTTATATAATCAACAAAACTTGGAATCTACGACAGTATGACTTCCAAGTTTTTACCTTTTTTCACATTCAGTATTTTAATTGCTGAATAACCAATACATGGCTATCTTTCACACCATATAAACTATGAAGTTCATTGGGTTCCATGGTTAAAAAACTTCCGGGAACAAGTTGAACGGTTTGACCAGATGCTGTAAAATCAACCTTTCCCTCTAGACAGACAACAGTCACCAAAGCATCAGCCTTGTGTCCAGGAATTATTTTTCCTTCTTCTAAGTGAGGATGACGGATGATGCGGTTAGTTTCTTCAACAGGTGTTTCCACGACATCAATAGTAGGGTTCATTGTGTAAATTTTCATGTGTATTGTCTCCTTGTGTTCAACTTTAATCCTTATAATCTCCCCCGGAAAAACCGTAATATTCTTCTAAAGATAGTCCTGAATCTGCAATCGCTTTTGCTTCTTTTCCAACATAGCGGAGATGCCATTGCTCTGGCATATATCCAGTTTTGTCTTCTTTACCATTTAGATAGCGCACGACAAAACCATATTCGGCTGCATGTTTCAAAAGCCATCGACTTGCCTTTTCTTCTGTTACTAGATTTCCGTCTGTGCCAATCAAGTCAAATGCCAAGCCTGTTTGGTGTTCACTATAGCCAGGTCGGGCAGAATAACGATCTGCTGCTTCTTTCCCGTCTTGATTGACATAATTTTGATAAAGAGTAACCTGCGTTTGATAACTACGGAAACCGCTATATTGATGACTGATAGGATAGCCTTCGCGCTGCATAGCAGTAATCAATTCCAGCAATTTTGCTTTAGCAGTAGGATTTTCACCGGGGTTATAATCTGAAGATAATGGATAATGTTTATTTGCGATAACAATTTCATCGTATTTTCCTTTTACACTATAGTAAGAACCATTATAATGAACTTTTGCTTTTTTCTTTGCTGGCTCAGAGGACGCAACTTTTGCAGACGTTGCTTTTCCTTCTTGTTTCGTTTCCACATTCGTTTTCTTTCCCCCACAAGCTGTCAAAAGAAACAAACTCGCTACTAATAAAATCCCAATCCTTTTTTTCATCTGTATTGCCTCATTTATAGAATTTTCTAATTTTCATTATAAGCGTAGATATACTGTCTGTCAATTCAAAAAAGCATGCAATTTGCACACTTTTAATTTTTCTAGTTAATCATTTAAGACGACCATTTTACCAAATCCCACTTAACTTTCGATATAAGAATGGGCTGCTGGGATTTGCTCTAATGAAAAGACTCGTTGAGGAGATACATTTATTTGGTAAGCATCAATATAGCTAAAAAGTTCATCAATAAGCTGCTGGCTCACATTGCCTGAATAAAAGCTCGTCAAAAAACTATTATTTTTTATTTCTACGATTGGGTCAAACTCCTCTACATACCATTTGCTACCTAATTGACCAGTGTTACAGATAATTCCTGCACTTTGAATATGGTCAAATGAATTTTTTAGAGTAGCCGGACCGACTAATTCAAGGATTTTATCAAACTTTTCCTCAGTTTGCAAAACTCCTTTTTCATCTAAAATAATCTCATCAAAAACCTAGATATTGAAGCAAATCTTTTTTAGCGAGAGAACGAACTGTGCCAACTACACGATTCTGTGGGAATTGCGCCTTTACCAATTTTAAGAAAGCTAATCCAACGCCACTTGTCGCAGCTCGGACTAAGATTGAATCTCCTTCTTTTATCTGCAGATTTTTGAAGGAGCCAAAAGCGGTATAATAGGTCTCTGGTACTGTTGCTAACTCAGACCAAGGTAATTGGCTATCTACGGGATAAATCTGCTCATTTGGAAGTAGAGCATATTCAGCATAAGAACCGTCAAAGGCACGTCCCATTTCACCCATGATGGAAACAATTTTTTGCCCTTCTTGCAAATCTCTCCTTGTCGTTTCAACTACTTGTCCTACACACTCAATTCCTAAAATACGAGGGAATTGAACAGTTGGAGATAGACCTTTCCGAGTGACAATTTCTGAATGATTGATACCAAAACCTTTAATCTTGACTAGAGTCCAGCCTACTTTTACATTCGGGATGGCTCGTTCTTCTAGAACAAATTTTTCTGGACCACCAGGCTCATAAATCACCATGGCTTTCATTTTTTGATTCATAGAACTTCTCCTTAGCTTGCTAATTCTAGTAGTTTTCTGACAAAATCATTTGCAGGCTGCATTTTTATTTCCTGCGGCGTGCCATATTGCTGGATTTCTCCCTTATCTAAAACGAGGATTTTCGTACCTAGTTTCAAAGCTTCTGCTATATCGTGTGTGATAAACACAACTGTAATTCCGGTTTCTGCATGCAGTAACTTTAATTCACGCTGTAACTGATAGCGCGTAATAGCATCCACTGCTCCAAACGGCTCATCCATTAGCAAAATATTAGGAGTTGCAGCTAATGCACGTGCAATCCCCACTCGTTGCGCCTGTCCACCAGACAAAGCTGCTGGATAGCGATTTTTTAGCTGGGTATCCAAACCAAGCATGGCTAACTTTTCATCTACAATTTTCTCTATTTCCACTTGATTTTTCTTTTGCAAATTCAACACATAAGCGATATTCTCGGCAACTGTCAAATGCGGAAAAAGCCCATTTCCTTGAATCGAATAACCGATGTTTCGCCGCAATTCAATCAAATCCGTGTCCTGCACATCTTGACCATTGATAAGGATTTGCCCTTGATTCGGCTTGACCAAACCATTTATCATCTTTAACAATGTCGTTTTGCCCGAACCAGAAGTCCCCACAACTGTCAGAAAAGTGCCATCTTCAATCTTTAGATTTAGATTTTTGATAATGTCTTGATTTCCATATGATTTGTTGACATTTTTATATTCAATCATTTCTTCAAAATCCCTTTCTCTACAAGATAGTCATGAGCAACTTTAGCAGGCTCTTCTTTGTCGTTTTCTACTTTGTGGTTCAATTCTGCCATTTTACTATCCGTTAAAATACCGTCTAATTTTGCCAATGCTTTTTTCAATTGTGGGTATTTTTTTAGAGTGGCTTCTCGAACAACTGTTCCTGCCTGATAAGAAGGATAGATTTTTTTATCATCTTTCAAAACCACTAGATTGGCACCATAAAGCTGTCCATCTGTAGTAAAAATATCAATCGCATCAACTTTTCCGGATTTAATAGCCTGATATTTCAATCCGCTATCCATATCTACTTGAGATTTGAACTTCATACCATAGGTAGATTGCAAACGTGCAAAACCGTCTTCACGACCAAAAAAGTCATACTCTGCACCAAAAGTTAAATTAGGACTAGCTTTGGCTAAATCACTAAAGGTTTTAATATTGTATTTTTCTGCTACATCCTTGCGAACGGCTAAGCCATATGTGTTATTAAAGCCAAATGTATTTGCCCATGCAAGTTGATATTTCTTGCGGTATTGACTTTCAAGCGTCTTAAATCGACTTTCATCATACGAGCCTGATTTTTTGAGAATAACTTCCCAGATTGTACCGGTGTATTCAGCATAAATATCAAATTCACCTTTAACCATTGCTGGATGAATATTTGAGGTACCACCACCAACACCTTTGGTCATTTTGACCTTCAGATTGGTGTATTCTTCAATAACTTGCTTTTGCATTTCCCCTAAGATATAGTTTTCTGTCTGTGGCTTGGTCGCAATTTTGACCGTTCCACCCATTGGATTCATTTGGAAAAACGCTATTATTCCTGCTGTCAAAAAAGTTATGAAACCTAAAACAACCAACCATTTTTTGGATACTTTTTTATGGTTTAAGATTGATTTTTCGACCAAAGAAAGGAGAAAATCAAAGGCTAGTGCCAACAAAGCTACTAAAACACTTCCGACTAAGGTCAAGGTTTGATTATTAGTGGTAATTCCACGCTAGATTGCAAGCCCCAGACCACCAGCACCAACGAAAGAAGCAATCCCGGCTAGCGCAATGGTCATCGTCACCATATTTCGAAAACCTGCCATCATGACCGGAAAGGCAAGCGGCAATTGCACTTTGGTTAAAATCTGCTTGCGAGTAGAACCCATTCCTTCTGCTGCTTCAACGAGAAGCGGATCAACACCTGTAATCCCTGTATAAGTGCTCCGTACCATGGGTAACAGTGCATACAAGGTTAAAGCTACAATTGCTGTCTTGTTACCAATTCCTGTAATTGAAATCAAAATCCCTAAAAGGGCAATAGAGGGAATTGTATAAAGAATATTCACTATTCCGATAACGACACCAGCCCAGCTTTTTTTGAAACTGATGAAAATTCCAAGCCCAACTCCCAAAATTAAAGCAAGTAAGATAGACAAACCCGATATCCAGACATGATCCCAGATAAGACCTAACAGAAACTGCCATTGATTGGTGACTAATTTGATTAACTCGTTCATGCTTCATCCTTTCTTGATTGGCTTAAATTTACTAAAATACGCTCTAAATAAATCTCAAATTCACTGATTTCCAGATCGGAAAAACCACTATAAAAGATTTCAATGATTTCATCAGAAATTGCATCATATTCTGCTTTTAATCCTTTTGCATAATCTGTCAGACAAATCATCTTTTTCCGCTTATCTTTTTCATGAGAACACCGTTCCACAAGCTTCATGCGAATCATTCGGTCAATCATTTTGGTTAGAGTGTTCAACGTCAAACCGGTCTGCTCTGACAGTTCGGTTTGGCTTTGATAATCTTTTTGCCAAAGCGCATGTAAAATACGTCCCTGTTCTCCATTAAAAGCTTGAATCCCTCGTTCTAACAAAATATGATTCATTAATCGATTAGATAAACGATGAATTTTCCCAATGTAAAATCCACTATTGACTACTTTTTTACCCATTTTTCTTCTTTCTAAAACATACGATATAGAAGTTTATTTATAAAACTATATCGAACCTTTTTTGTCAAAGATTTGGTTTCAAAAAAAAGATGAGCAAGTGCTCATCTTGAAATAATCTGTTGAACATTCGCCTGCAAATCTGGTATCACTTGCTCTGCAAACCAAGGATTCTTGGCCAGCCAGATTTGATTTCGTGGAGATGGGTGAACAAGTGGGAAATATTCTGGCAAATAATCTTGATAATGTTTTACCGTATCGGTTAACTTTACAGTTCCCTTTTGATGAAGATAATACTTCTGAGCATATTGGCCAATAAGAATAGTTAATTCCAGATCTGGTAACAATTCTAAAATCTGTTGATGCCATTTTTCAGCAAAACCCTTGCGAGGTGGCAAATCTCCTGATTTTCCATGACCTGGAAAGTAAAAGTCCATTGGAATCGCAGCAAAATAACCTGAATGATAAAAAGTATCATAATCAACACCCATCCATTCACGCAAGCGATCACCGCTCTTATCATTCCAGTACAAGCGCGTTTCCTGCGCTTTGATGCCCGGTGCTTGACCGACAATATTGATACGTGCCGTTTTAGGCGCTGCAAAAAGCGGCTCAATTCCTCGCTTTGTATATGCTTGATTTTGTGAATCATCCATAATAGCTTTCTTAATGTCTTCTAGCGTTTCCATTTCTTGCCTCTATTTTTGATAATTCTTCTTCATATAAGTTTTCAAATCAGCTGCCTGCCGTCCTGTGATCGTCCGAAAATCATCTGTCACAATGTCCAAACAGCCTTGACTTCCAGCTTGGTAAAGGGAAGCCAGCACAACACCGAAACCTTTAGGCTGATCATACAGAGCAGCAAATTCCTCAACCGTCACTGGTTAGTAACCAATCTCGTGACCAGAAACCTCGGACAAAAGATTAGCCAGCTCCAACATTGTGTAATTGCGTTCTTGAGTCAAAACATACGTCTTTCCCTGTAAGGCAGGTAACATAGCCAGTTTGACAATAGCTTCTGCACTATCTTCCCGCGGAACAAAGCTCATTTTGGCATTGCCCATTGGATAAATAACAGCCTTGCGCTCTATTAACTCAGGTAAATAAGGCACCAATGGATCAGCATACATAGCATTTTTGATAATGCTGTAAGAAAATCCAGCCGACACTAGACGAGTATTGGCATATGCAAAGAAAGCTGCCATGTGAAATGGACTATTGACTTGATCGGCGAAAAATCCAACAAAGATAAAGTGCTTAACTCCAGCTCTTTCTGCTGCAATGACCGAATTTTCAAATTCTGGCACACGCACAATGCTTGGATGGGAAATACTTGGAATGTAAATCAAAACATCCGTTCCACGCCAAGCCTCGACCATAGAATCCATATCTAAATAATCAGCTGCTCTAACATCAATCCCTGCTGTTACATATTGACTTGCTTTTTTGGGACTTCGAACAGATAGCCGAATTTCATTAGAATTTAAATGTTTTCGTGCCTCAGCAACAACCTTTTGCCCCAATTGACCTGTCGCACTCGTAATTGTGTAAATTATAATTGTTCTCTTTCTTTGAAAGAAACTCAACTATTTCTAGCTGAGTTTACCTGTTTTATTTAATCAGTTCATAAATTGCTTCAGCATAAATAGCTGCTGCACGGAAAAGATCTTCTACATCTATAAATTCATTTGCTTGGTGCATGGTATCTGTATAGCCTGGGAACATGGCACCATAAGCAACACCGCGTTTCAAGAGACGACCAAACGTTCCTCCACCAATGATTTGCTCATAACCTTTCAGACCTGTTTGCTTTTCATACACATCTAAAAGTGTCTTCACAAGCGGATCTTCCATTGGAACATAGTGGGGAACATGCTCGTGCTCGGACAATGTCACCTTTTCTACTGGCAAGTTTTCCAATTTAGATTTGATCATTTCTGGATTGGTTCCTTGTGGATAACGGAAATTAAGAGCAATGGTGTTGTCGTTGCTTGCTTCATCGAAGCGGAAAACCCCAGCATTCATAGAAAGAGCACCCATTTTTTCATCTATATAATCCACTTTTAAAGCTTTTCCTGCATGGTCTTCTAAAAGAATGTTCCCAGCCACTTCAAGATAGTCTTTAGCAGAATCTGCAAAATCAAACTGGGTCAAGAATTTCGCCAGATAAGTCGCGCCATTGACACCGGATTGTGGAGATGCTCCGTGAGCGGATTTCCCAACAATCGTAATTGTTATTTGACCACTCGGTAATTCTTGGTATTCAAATCGAAGTCCGTGTTCTTTTGCAAATTCATCTAATTCATCTTCAAGATTTGGCACATTTCCTGATACCACTGCTGTTGCAGATTCAGGAACCATATTTTCACGAAGTCCGCCAGTAAAGCTATGCAAGCGCGCAGCTCCGCCATTTTCCCCTGCAAAATGAAGATATTCGGTGATGTTTCCTTTTTCACCATTGATAATCGGAAATTCTGCATCTGGCGAAAAGCCAAAATCTGGCTCTGGCAGACCAACGTGTTTGAAATAATAGTCCATATCAGCCCAGCCGGATTCCTCATCTGTACCAACTACAAAACGAACCTTCTTAGATGTCGGCAAGCCTAATTCTTTGATAATTTTCAGTCCATAATAGCAAGCCATCGTCGGCCCTTTGTCATCGCTCGCACCACGCGCAAATAATTTACCATCCTTGATAGTTGGCGTATAGGGATCTGTATCCCAGCCACTTCCAGCCGGCACAACATCCATATGCGCAAAAATTCCAAGCACTTCTTTTCCTTCGCCATATTCAAAATGCCCTGCATAATTGTCAACATTTTTCGTTGGATAGCCATCACGCGCAGCTAATTCTAAGAATTTTTCCAAAGCCTTAACAGGTCCAGGCCCAAAAGGATGTTCTTTATCTGCTTTCGTGTCATCTCGCTCAGAGTTAATTTCCAAAAGGCTAAACAAGTCATTCAACAGAGCATCGCGACGTTTTTCAACTTCTGCTTTAAAATCAATCGTCATAAAATCAGATTCCTTTCTATCAACGTTTTTCAATAATCTCATCCACTGGCAAACGATAACTTGGCTCCAGTTTGTCGTCTGTGTAACCAACGGTAATTAAAAGTTCTGGACGGAAGCGTTCATCAATATCTAGCACTTGATTGACTTTCAACTTATCAAATCCAAGGATAACATTGGAACCAATTCCTTGGTCAGTCAATGCTAAAACAAGATTCATTGCCACCAAACCAGCATTTAAAGCCAAATAATCGCTTTTTTGCTGCTCAGAATAATGCCCATATTCAACCGGTAAATTTTGCATATAATATTGCAACAATTCATCGGACATATTATTGACCCCAGCCACACGAGCAATTTTCCGAGCGCGTTTAACTAAGTCTGTATCTGTAAAAAGAGCAATCGTCACAGGTGCTTCTGTGATTTGGTCTTTGTTTGCACCGAAAGCAATCTCAGCCAACTCTGCATTTTTCTCACGCACAACTACAAATTTCCAAGGCTGGCTATTATGAGCACTTGGCGCTAAAGTTGCAATTTCAATCGCCGTCCGCACATCTTTCGGATCAACTGCTTTATCATTGAAATGCTTAGTTGCATGACGCTTTTTATTTAATTCAAGAAATTTCATAAGGACTTTCCTTTTCTTATTATACTCATTCCATTTTACCATAAATTGGAAGAGCTTGCAGGGGTTTTATGAGAAAACGAACGCTTTCACCTTAATTCATAAGATTTAAGACCTAGTTGTTGTTATTCTTTTTTATCTCTAGACTCTCTCAATTTTCTCTGCACTGCCTCTGCCACTTTTCGCGGTACACCCACTTCGACAATTTCATCAACACTAGCTTTCTTGATATTGGCCAAAGATTTAAAATGTCGCATCAGATTTTGCTTGCGTTTAGGCCCCAGTCCTTCAATGCCATCTAGTTGCGAAGAAAAGGAGTTTTTTGAGCGAAGCTGGCGGTGGAAGGTAATGGCAAAGCGGTGCACCTCATCTTGAATGCGTTGTAAGAGGAAAAATTCCTGCGAATTGCGAGATAACTCAACCACTTTCAAAGGATCGCCAAAGAGCAATTCATGCGTCTGGTGCTTGTCATTTTTTTGCAAACCAGCGATAGGAATATCTAACCCTAATTGATTTTGAATGACGTCTTTAGCAATATTGACTTGACCCTGACCACCGTCAATGACAATAAGATCAGGCGGTATTAAACCATCTCGCATAACCCGACTGTAACGGCGCTTAATCACTTCTCGCATACTAGCATAGTCATCAGGACCGATAACTGTCTTAATCTTATACTTGCGATAATCTTTTTTGCTGGGTTTGCCATTGATAAAAACCACCATAGCTGAAACAGGACTTGTTCCCATAATATTGGAATTATCAAACGATTCAATCCGAACTGGAGTGGGAATATTGAGCAACTGACCTAGATTTTCAATAGCTCCCTGTGTTTTTTCAACAGATTTCTCCAACAAATCAAACTTCTGCTGCAAACTAACTTGCGCATTTTTAATAGCCAAATTAACCAGCTGTTTCTTCTCTCCTCGCTGAGGTTTGAGAATCTTCGTATCCACCACAGCCTGAACAGCTATTTCATCAATATCAGATGGAATCAAAATTTCATTGGGAATCAGATGAGATTTTTCCTGATAAAATTGACCAATATAGGTCAGAAAATCCTCGTCAGGGTCATTGTAATAAGGAAACATATTTACATCTCGCTCAATGAGTTTTCCTTGACGGACAAAGAAAACCTGTACACACATCCATCCTTTGTCCACATAATAGCCAAAGACATCCCGATTCTGTAAATCCTTTGCTATCACTCGTTGCTTGGTGCGAAGTGTCGCAATACTTTGAAGCAAATTTCGGTATTCAGCCGCTTTTTCAAATTCCATATTTTCAGCAGCACTAGTCATTTTTCCTTTCAATTCATCAATAATCTTATTATCATGACCTTTGAGGAAATCTGCTACTTCTTGAGCCATCTCTTGAAAGAAATGTGGATCATTATGGCAGACAGTATGAGCTCGACACTGTCCGATATGATAGTAGAAGCAAACTTTCTCAGGTGGATTGGTACACTTGCGGAAAGGAAAAATGCGATCCAGCAGGCGCTTAATTTCATTCGCAGCACCTACATCAGGATACGGGCCAAAATATAAACCACCATCTTTTTTAACCTGACGTGTAATAATAAGTCGCGGATATATCTCATTGGTGATTTTGATAAAAGGGTAGGACTTATCGTCCTTAAGCATGATGTTATATTTAGGCCGATTTTCCTTGATTAGATTGATTTCAAGCAGCAAGGCTTCAATATTAGACTCCGTGACAATAAACTCAAAATCCTCAATCTCAGACACCAGTGCTTCCGTTTTAGTATCATGGCTCCCACGAAAATAAGAGCGCACCCGATTACGCAGATTCTTAGCTTTTCCGACATAGATGATAATGCCATTTTTATCTTTATGAATATAGCAACCTGGACTAGTAGGCAACAATTCTAATTTTGATTTAATCAAGTTGTTCATAATTATCATTATAGCAAAAATGAGCAAAAGGAAGTGAAAAGGAGCATGGAAAACCTAAATTATCTGCAATATAAAAAAGAGGACAACAACGCCCTCTTTCAATAATTGAGATTCCAATTGTCTTAATTGACCATGGTCTCCGTTTCGATATTATTCAAAATCAAGATATTCTTTTTCAAGTTCAAGAACTTCTTCCATCGTTGCACATTCTGTAAGAGCACGTTGAGCAAGTTCTTGCATCTTCTTCGTATCCAATTTCTTCATCAAGCTACGTGTACGAAGAACAGATGTTGCACTCATTGAGAACTCATCCAGACCGATACCAACTAGAAGTGGAACAGCAGTTTGGTCACCTGCCATTTCACCACACATACCAGCCCACTTGCCTTCAGCGTGAGCAGCTTTGACCACTCGATCCACTAAGCGAAGGATAGATGGGTTATATGGTTGGTAAAGATAGGAAACTTGTTCGTTCATACGATCAGCAGCCATTGTGTATTGAATCAAGTCATTGGTACCAATTGAGAAGAAGTCAACTTCTTTTGCAAATTGGTCAGCGAGCATTGCTGCCGCTGGAATTTCAATCATGATACCAACTTGAATATTGTCCGCAACTGCCACACCTTCTGCAAGCAATTTAGCTTTTTCTTCTTCCAAAATGCCCTTTGCTGCACGGAATTCAGTCAACAAAGCAACCATTGGGAACATGATACGCAATTGCCCATGAACAGATGCACGCAAAAGTGCACGTAATTGTGTGCGGAACATTGCATTTCCTGTTTCCGAAATTGAAATACGAAGCGCACGGAATCCAAGGAATGGATTCATTTCTTTTGGAAGATCAAAGTAAGGAAGCTCTTTGTCTCCGCCAATATCCATTGTGCGGACAACAACTGGCTTACCATTCATGCCTTCCAAAACAGCTTTGTAAGCTTCATATTGCTCATCTTCTGTTGGGAAATCTTGGGAATCCATATAAAGAAACTCAGTACGGTAAAGTCCGACAGCTTCAGCGCCATTAGCGTTGACACCTTCAACATCTTTTGGTGTACCGATGTTTGCAGCCAGTTCAAAATGTTTTCCGTCAGCTGTTACTGTTTCAGCATCTTTCAGTAAATCCCATTCAGATTTTTGTTTTGCATAGGCTTCACCCGCTGCTTTAAAGGTTGCAACTTGTTCTTCTGTTGGATTGATAATAACCTCACCAGTAATTCCATTAACAGCAACTGTATCACCGTCTTTTACTAATTCGGTAATGTTATTTGTTCCAAGAACCGCAGCAATTTCAAGAGTACGAGCCATAATAGCTGAGTGACTTGTACGTCCACCAATGTTGGTTACAAAAGCTTTAACAAAGTTTTTATCTAATTGAGCGGTATCAGAAGGAGTCAAGTCGTGAGCAATCACAACCACTTCTTCATTGATCATAGCAGGGTTTGGCAAGCGTACACCAAGCAAGTGAGCCAACACACGTTTGGTCACGTCGCGAATGTCTGCTGCACGTTCTTGCATGTATGGGTTATCTTCCATATTTTCAAAGAGAGTGATGAACATGTCTGTTACTTCTTTCAGACCTGCTTCAGCATTCACTTTTTTTGCACGAATTGTTTCTTTAATCTGACCAATCATTTCTGGGTCAGAAAGTACCATTAAGTGAGCATCAAATACTTGAGCTGCTTCTTCTCCAAGGCTTTCTACTGCTTTCTCACGGATAACAGAAAGCTCGTTCTGTGAAGCTTCAAGAGCTACATCCAAACGAGCCTCTTCTGCATTTGTATCTTCGACTGAAGCAGTCTCAAATGATAAATCCGGTTGAACAAGTAGATATGCCTTAGCAACAGCAACACCATCAGATGCTGCAATTCCTTTTAGCATTTCTGTCATGTTAAGCCAATCCTTCTTTTGTCATTGTTTCTGCGATTGCTACAATTGCATCATCAGCGTCTGCACCTTCTGCAGTAATTGTTACATCAGCCCCTTGACCAACACCAAGACTCATAACACCCATGATTGATTTGAGGTTTACTGATTTACCTTTGTATTCAAGAGTAATATCTGAAGCAAATTTGCTAGCAGTTTGAACTAACAAAGTTGCTGGACGTGCGTGAATACCTGTTTCTGCCACAATGTGGAAATCTTTAGAAGCCATAGTTTGACTCTCCTTTAATGTAATCTTTTTGGGGTCTCATGTGATAACCCTTACAATTCTAGATTATAACATCTTTGTAAAATTTTTTCAAGAATTTTATGTGTATTCAGCAAGTCTTTTTTATGAGAATTACTGAAATTTCATTAAAACGAGATTTTCACTGTCCAATTGATTGACACATTTTTAATCCATTGTTCCCTAAGGAAAGCTTAGTCTAACGAAGCCCAAAACAGGAGTTCATTCTATCTTTTTCTCTTTCCAAGAAAACACTATATCTAGTATCATGGTATTTAAAATCCCAAAACAAAACACAATATTTAGAACGTGACAGTTGACAAAATTCCCTGATTTGGATATACTAATTCTATACTGAATTTAAAGAAATTAGGAGTTCATTATGGTAACTATTTACTCAAAAAATAATTGCGTGCAATGCAAAATGACAAAACGCTTCTTAGATACGAATCATGTCGAATATCGTGAAATCAACTTGGACGAACAGCCTGAATACATCGATCATGTGAAAAGCTTAGGCTTTAATGCTGCTCCAGTCGTTCAAACTCCAACGGAAGCATTTTCCGGTTTTCAACCAGGTAAATTGAAAAAATTATCATAAAATTGTTGTAATCATAGAGCTATCCAGCCGCTTCTATAAACCATAGAAGCTCTTTCTTTTGCAAAACAATTCAATTATTTAGAAAAGGAACAATATGGGACTTAAACAACTCGAAGACGTGACGTATTTCCGTCTGAATAACGAAATCAACCGTCCAATCAACGGACAGATTATGCTTCACAAAGATAAGGAAGCCTTGGAAGCATTCTTTAAAGAAAATGTTGAACCAAATACGAAAAAATTCTCTTCTATCACAGAAAAAATTCACTATTTAATTCAAGAAAACTATTTAGAAAAAGAATTCATCCAGCTTTATTCACCTGAATACATCAAAGAGCTAGCTTCCTTCATTCATGAGCAAGATTTCCACTTTAAATCTTTCATGGCAGCTTATAAATTCTACAATCAATACGCTCTCAAAACAAATGACGGCGAGTATTACCTTGAAAGCATGGAAGACCGCGTTCTTTTCAATGCGCTCTATTTTGCCAACGGTAATGAAGCAATCGCCAAGGATATTGCCAATGAAATTATTCACCAGCGCTATCAACCGGCTACACCAAGCTTCCTCAATGCAGGACGTGCCCGTCGCGGTGAACTAGTTTCTTGCTTCCTCATCCAAGTAACAGATGATATGAACTCTATCGGCCGCTCCATTAACTCTGCTCTGCAGCTATCTCGTATCGGTGGTGGCGTTGGGATCTCTCTCAGTAACCTGCGTGAAGCAGGTGCTCCCATCAAAGGGTATGAAGGGGCTGCTTCTGGTGTTGTACCAGTGATGAAACTGTTTGAGGACAGCTTCTCTTACTCTAACCAGCTGGGGCAACGTCAGGGAGCCGGGGTTGTTTACCTCAATGTCTTCCACCCAGATATCATCGCTTTCCTTTCTACAAAGAAAGAAAATGCTGACGAAAAAGTTCGGGTTAAAACTCTTTCTTTAGGAGTTGTCATTCCAGATAAATTTTACGAATTAGCTCGTAAGAATGAGGAAATGTACCTCTTCAGTCCTTACTCTATTGAATGCGAGTACGGTGTCCCATTTGCTTATATTGATATTACTGACAAATATGACGAATTGGTTGCCAACCCTAAGATTAATAAAACGAAAATTAAAGCTCGTGATTTAGAAACAGAAATTTCTAAACTCCAACAAGAATCTGGCTATCCTTATGTCGTAAATATCGATACAGCTAACCGTTCAAATCCAATCGACGGTAAAATCATCATGAGTAATCTCTGCTCTGAAATCCTGCAAGTACAAGAACCAAGTCTCCTGAATGATGCTCAAGAATTTGTACATTTGGGAACGGATGTTTCTTGCAATCTTGGGTCGACCAATGTAGTCAATATGATGACTTCACCAGATTTCGGTAAGTCTATCCGTACCATGACGCGGGCGCTAACGTTTGTTACAGATAGCTCTCACATCAAAGCCGTTCCGACTATTGATCATGGCAATAGCTTAGCTCATACTTTTGGGCTAGGAGCCATGGGCTTACACAGTTATCTGGCTCAACAGTTGATTGAATATGGTTCAGCTGAATCAGTTGAGTTTACCAGCATTTACTTTATGCTCATGAATTATTGGACACTTGTTGAATCCAACAATATTGCTCGTGAGCGTGGCATGACTTTCCACAACTTTGAAAAATCTGATTATGCCAACGGTACTTACTTTGACAAATACCTGACGGGTGAATTTGTACCTCAGTCTGACCGTGTCAAAGAACTCTTCACAGGCATCTTTATCCCGTCTGCAGAAGACTGGGCAGAGTTACGCGATAAGGTTAAGGCTGACGGTCTCTACCATCAAAACCGCCTAGCCGTTGCACCGAATGGCTCTATCAGCTATATCAATGATGTATCTGCTTCTATCCACCCTATTACGCAACGCATCGAAGAACGCCAAGAAAAGAAAATCGGAAAAATCTACTATCCCGCAGCTGGTCTATCAACTGAGACGATTCCTTATTATACCAGCGCTTACGACATGGATATGCGCAAGGTCATTGATGTCTATGCAGCAGCGACTGAGCATGTAGATCAAGGACTATCTCTGACCCTCTTTATGCGTAGCGACATTCCGCAAGGACTCTACGAATGGAAAACCGAAAACAAACAAACGACACGCGACCTGTCTATCCTGCGCAACTATGCCTTTAACAAGGGCATCAAATCGATCTACTATGTCCGCACCTTTACAGATGACGGCGGCGAAGTTGGAGCCAACCAGTGTGAGAGCTGCGTGATTTAACGAGGATTAAAATTTCTCTTGTTTATGTTAGTACAACAGCTGCTATGAGCGAGATTCTTTTGTACTATATAAAGTTTTTAAAAACCTTTCAGAACAAATTTAAACTATCTGTAAACGATAAAAATCAATTGGAATAAAAGAAAGTAATCAACATGAAAACCTATTATAAAGCCATAAACTGGAATGCCATTGAAGATGTCATTGACAAGTCCACTTGGGAAAAGCTGACCGAGCAATTCTGGCTCGATACGCGAATCCCCCTCTCCAACGATTTGGATGACTGGAGAAAATTATCACCTAAAGAAAAAGACCTTGTTGGTAAGGTCTTCGGCGGATTAACATTATTGGATACGATGCAATCCCAATCAGGTGTCGAAGCTATCCGAGGAGATATTCGCACACCTCATGAAGAGGCTGTGTTGAATAACATCCAATTCATGGAGTCTGTTCACGCTAAGTCGTATTCATCTATTTTCTCAACCCTTAACACGAAATCAGAAATTGACGAAATTTTTGAATGGACCAATACAAATCCTTATTTGCAAAAGAAAGCAGAAATTATCAACGAGATTTACCTCAATGGAAATGCTCTTGAAAAGAAGGTTGCCAGTGTCTTTTTAGAAACCTTCCTCTTCTACTCTGGTTTCTTTACTCCGCTCTACTATCTTGGAAATAACAAATTAGCCAATGTAGCTGAAATCATCAAATTGATTATCCGCGATGAATCTGTCCACGGAACGTATATCGGTTATAAATTCCAGTTAGGCTTTAACGAATTGCCAGAAGAAGAACAAGAAACATTCCGAGAATGGATGTACGACCTGCTCTACACCCTCTATGAAAACGAAGAAGGCTATACAGAAACTTTGTATGACGGCGTCGGATGGACGGAAGAAGTCAAAACTTTCCTTCGGTATAATGCTAATAAAGCTCTGATGAATCTTGGTCAAGACCCACTTTTCCCTGATACAGCTGATGACGTCAATCCGATTGTCATGAATGGTATTTCAACTGGAACCTCTAACCATGACTTCTTTTCTCAAGTCGGAAACGGTTATCTTCTTGGTGAAGTTGAAGCCATGCAAGATGATGATTATAATTACGGGTTATAAAATATCAATTAACAAAAATAACATCTAATAACACAAAAACACGAATGGGACATACCAACAATAAGTGGTACTACTCCTTTCGTGTTTTTGATTTTAAATTATGAATGATTTGCCATTTTTAAACCACTATTGAAACATCGTAAGCAGCATAACGAGAGCTGCTGGTGTGTTGTTTAAAATATGCACAGCTATTGAATCCTTGAGATTTCCTCGACGTGCAAAGGCAGCATAAAGCACTAATCCCATGGCAAAATAAAGTGGAAACTCTGTCCATTTTGAAATATGAGGAAGTGCAAAAATGATAGATGTTATGATGGCTGCTGATATTTTTTGATCTTTCTCAAAGAAAAAGATTGTCGCAAAACCACGGAATACTAATTCTTCAATCACCGGAGCTATTATTGCAACAGTTACTACATATAACAGAGCAAAAAAAATATGATTAACAGACATAATTTTTCCTAGACTTTGTAAAGCGTTATCGTTGCTGGTCGTACTTTGTCCTGTTAAAAGAATATTTAGATAAGTTCCAACTACTGCTACCACTCTCGCCACTAAAAAGAATAACAAGACTTTTCCAAAATCTCCCCAAGAAAACGACAGAACTTTGACGTCTTTTGAGATGTGTGTTTGGTATCTTCTCCATAAAGTGCGGATAGCAAAAAACACGAGCACAAGGTAGGCTAACACCAGTAAAATTTCTATATACACGGGCAAATCTTGCCCTCTAGCTAGAAACAACATAGGAATGCCATTGATAGCCATGACTAACACAATCAGTCCCAATAATTTTAAAATTCCAAATCCAAGATGGGCTATTTTTTTCATTAAAATGCTCCTCGTATAACTAGTTATGTTTCATAAGATTGGGACAGAACTTATCTTGAAAAATTTAAGTTCGTAGTTCCCTACATGCAAGACTGATCAACAGTCTCCCTGACTGTTGAGGCGGTGGATAAAGAAAACAGAGTTTTCGTCAAAAGTGTTCTTTCTAGCTTGAAAAGCGAACAGGTTTGAGACTTGCTTCGCAAGCCCTATCCGCCACCTCAAAGCAATGCTTTGAGCAATCACCTACTGTGCTATTCGCTTATCACTAAATGAGATAGAGGTAGAGATACTTTTTGACCAGCCTTATTTAAAGTATTTCTTTATCATAGAAATATTTACTACATTGATGTAAAGACGGATAAATACTACAATTGCAATAGGAAGGTATTGAATTTCACGTAATAGAAGCGAAATAGTAAACAGGAGGATGTAGAACGCTGGCAAAATAAACTGATTTAACTGAAAAAGAATCTTAAAGCTCTGCTCATAATGTGCTTCTCTTTCTGCTTCATCATAGGTCTTCATCAAGGCTAAAACATCTTCGGGAAATGTAACGATTGGCAATTTAACATGCCGAACCTACTCAATTGTCTTTTGGAGACAATATTGTCCATATAGAATAAAAGCAAGTGCTACATAAGGAAATAAACTGCCTGTAATCAAAACACTATTTTTAGTAATGAATACATTAATGTTAGTATATCAAAAATCGTCAAGATTGTCACAACGTCTAATAAAATAGTACCATATTCCAAATTTTTGAACATCTTCTGATAAAGTTGTTCATTTAATTCATCTCCATTTGTTAATTCTGACTGGCTTTGAATTGTCCGACTAGACTGTAGTAAATAAATTGTCATACAGAATAAAATCAGATTAAGCACACGAATCATCCACCCGAAAAGTGTACTATTTAAAAAGTTGGAAAATGGAAATTTCCGAGCCAACTATTTGCTACAAAAATTCCTAGCAAAACACTCACTACTAGTAAACCGATAATTTTCATCCATTTTTTCATCGCTATTCTCCTTTAGATAAAATACATTTTCTACGTTTTCTCCAAAAATATGTGCAATCTTCAAGGCAATGATGACAGACGGAGCATACTCTCCCCGCTCAATCAAACTGACGGTTTGTCGAGAAACTCCTGCTTTTTTAGCCAACTTTGTTTGATTCAACCTATCTCGCGCTCGAAGTTCTTTTAATCGATTTTCCAGCTTCATATGCTCCTCTCCTTTCATCTCTATTGTAACTCATTCGTGTCATTTTGACAACTATTATTGTCAAAAATCATTAACATTATCATTGTCAATTCAATGTAGAAATTTATCCAATTCATATAAAAATCCCCCAAAATTAGTTTGTACCTAACTTTGAGGGAATCCCTTCAACATGATGTTGATTTTCTTGCTTCAACTAGTCATTATTCTTTTTTGAACGTTTTGCTAAGATGAAGATGACAACTCCTAAAATGACAATTCCTACCAAACCGAGGAAGGTTACTTTTTCACCAGTTGACGGAAGGAAGCCACGTTTATTTTGTTTTGGCGTTTCTTTGACAACTTTGTAATTTACTTTGTAAGTAGAGAAGTGTGTTGTTTTAAAGCTAATCGTTTGATCTTTGTTGAGAACAAAATCAAATTTTTCCGCTTGCTTGCCGTCTTTCATAGCATAAACAGAATCCACCGTAGCACCTTGCTTCACTGGTACTGTCACTACTGTTGAACTGACTTGTGACACTGCTTCGCCTTTTGGATTGGTCAAGGTAATGTCATAGCTATCTGCGTTTTCTTCAATCGTCTTTTTAACTGCTAATTTGAGATTAGCTTTCACCAAATCTGCATTTTGCAAGCGAACCCCTGTGGCTGTATCCACTAAGGTATCAGAAGTTTCGCTTGGTTTAGGTTTTTCAGTATCTGATGAACTAGATGTAGACGTTTCATTTGTACTTGAAGAAGATTGATATGTAGATGAAGTGGAAGATGTGGTTGAAGATGACTCACTTGTACTTGAAGATGGTTCTAAGCTAGAGCTTGGTGGCGTTTGCTCATTTTTAATCTTTTCTTCCATTTCAGCTTCTAGAGCTTTCATTTCTTTAAAGACTGCCTCTGCACGCGCCATACTAGACGCAGTCACTTCTTCTGACGAAGCTCCACCTGCAGCTGCGTATTGTTCATCTAATTTGGCTTGTTCTTCAATCAATCGTGCTTCCAAAGCTTTCCATTTTTCTTGAATGCTATTGCCAAATAATTTTTGATGTTTGGCTGCCATATCGTAAATGTGTGACGCAACCCAGTACCAAGAATCTTTGTCATATTTCGTTGTATCAACTTGATAAGCAGCATAAGTATTGTTGATATTTCCATAGTATGGCAAGTATGGTGCAAAGCGAGGACTACCAACAGAAAGCCACATTGTGCCACCACCCATGCTAGCAGGGATATTATCTTTCAATTGGAAAATGTGCGCTTCCATTACGTTTGGATTGCCAAGAGGATATTTATAGACTGGATCTACTTTTCCACGTTGAGGAATGCCTTTCCCGTCCAATTCCATTTGGTCAAGGGGTTTAAATTGCGTTCCTTCAAAACGGTTCCGCTGCATCCGCATCACATCTGCAACACTGATTTTCTTATTGCTAGATTGCAACAAATCAAAATATTTATCATCATAATTGACTGGTGCGTCTGGATTCAAAGCCTTAATACCTGCCCAAGCACGCGAACGATCAGCTTCTGCCATTGGCGGATTGTAAGATTGGGAAATATGGAACATGCCATTGATTTCCTTGTAGGAATTTGCATCTCGTGCTACTTTTTCTACATTTTCTGAAGCAATGACATTTTCCTTATCATTAAAATCAACACTTCCTAAGAAAAAGGTGTTAGGGAAAATACTATATTTGTCGTCTGGATATTTAATGGCAACATATTGATGACCAGATAAGATTTCCATGTACCAGACACCTGTCTTATCTGCAATTGTCACAATGTTTCCTTCAGCAGCGCCTTGTTTTTTGACAATCTCTGCAATGAGCTCCACACCTTCACGAGCCGTTTTGACATGTGGCAAGACAACCGTTGTCATAATGGATTCTGCTAAACCTTTTTCCACATAAGGATCAACTTTCTGGATATCTTTATTCGCCTTAGCTGATACTGTAGCAGAAATGGAAACTCCATGCTCATTGAAGCCTACTTCATCAAAAATACCGTCTTTTGGTGTAACGTCCGAAACAGAAGTATATTTATAGCTATGTGCGGGTAATTGCCATTCAAAGCCATTGGCTTCATCAATCAGCTT
Organism: Streptococcus sp. HMSC034E12; assembly: GCF_001835915.1. Lineage (NCBI taxonomy): Bacteria > Bacillati > Bacillota > Bacilli > Lactobacillales > Streptococcaceae > Streptococcus > Streptococcus sp. HMSC034E12. The sequence continues at coordinate 35,990 of NZ_KV826477.1, read as the reverse complement.
TTCTCCCGCTTGATTGTTCTTGGCTGGATGAACTTTAAAGACTTTGTTATGATTAGGCTCCAAATCCTCTGTACGACCATACAAAGTCGAACCATCTGCTGTCAAGTTCTTCCCAACAATAAAACCTGTACAGGCTTCTACTGCTTGAAAAGGAAAGAGAATGAGAGTAGATAGCAGAATTGTTAAGCGAAAAATCAATTTTTTCATATATTTCTCCTTTTATGATTGCATGTTGAATACATCAACTTTTAAGAGTGAGCATCACTCTTATCACCTTTTTAAAACCGTATACCTTAAATTTAGTATACTATTTTAAATCTATTTTAGCAAGCGGTTTCATATAAGCTTCGTGTGTTTTGGTTCCTTATATCTTAAAATTCATAGTAAAAAACCAGAAAATCATTCCTGGAATTTTTGTTCATATCGTAAAATTTCTTGCAGTATTTCTTGATAATCAGCAGTCTCTAAATGATACGTTAACTCTTCTGGAGTGTAGGAATTTTTTCTCAAAAAGAAATCGCTCGGCACTTCTAATCCTAAAGCATTCAAAACGGTTTGAGAAAATTCTACATAAGCAAATCCAATGGCTGTAATAACATTCTTGTCTTTTACAACAAGCTGATGGAGGAAAGTTCCTTTTTCCAAAAAAGAAAAATACTCTACTAATTCCATATACAGACCACCTGTGTAATACCGGCTTCTCAACAAATCTGCTTTCCCTAAAAACATAGGAGATGAGGAAATAGCCGCTACTATCGTCCGCTTTGTGTCTACCCTTTCCAAAAAAGAAATTAGTCTGGAATCATAAAGGCTAACAAATGGCTCTAGCGTGCCTGGCAATATGATGCAATCATACTTTTCATTTTGCACTTCTTTAAAAGTAAAATCTGGAATAACTTGCAATCCTTCTTCACTCGTATAGACTTTCTTTTCTGAAGCAAGATAATCCAAAGATTGTCCAAAAGAAAGACAAAGTGTTGATGTCAAAGTTGTGATTTCCTGCAATGAACATGCTGGATACAGCAAAACTGCTATTTTCATAGATGCTCCTTCTCGAAAGGTGAGGCATACCTCTTCTACAAGATTTTTATTTCCTATGTTTATCAGGATCCCAAACGAAACTTGCGATGAAACTGAAAGCAAATGTCAGCAAGCCAACAACAATTGACAGTAACAGAGCGATCAAACGGGGGATTAGCAATAATATATTTGGATTTTTTTTCACTTCAAGAGCTGCTACTTCTGCATCTAAACGATCAAATTCTGTCTGAATACGACAGGCAACTTCTTCCACACCCTCATCATTCATCTTTTTGATGTCTGAAATATCAATGGGTTGTCCAAAATCCATGTCTACACGTTCGCCTTTTGCCAAACCTTTCAAACTCATCGGTCCTACATAAACAACTGGAAGAATGCGTACCTTTGCCATTTTAGCAATCAGTGCAACGCCCCCTTTTACATCTGTCGAATGCCGACTTCCACTTGGAAACATAATCAAAGACCGATTGCTTGATTTCAACATCTTGACGGGGTATTTAATAGCAGATGCTCCTGGATTCTCACGGTCAATCGGAAATGCACCACACATGCGAATCCACCAACCGAAGACGCGATTTGTAAACAATTCTTTTTTTGCCATAAAGATAAATTGCTTGGGTCTTGTTGCAAAAGCCATGTAAACAGGATCCCACCAAGTACGGTGTGGAGCCACTAAAATATAATTTTCCTCTTGGTCTGGAATGTTCTCCAAATGATGGTATTGAGCATTACCATTTAAAGCCCATAAAATCAACATCACCAATCTTCTTAAATATCTATAAAACATAGGCTCTCCCTTCTTATCCTTTTTATTATACCTTATCCAATGACCACTCGCAAACTTTTTTTGTTTTAAAACTGTTACAGCTGAATGGATTCTATTAGAAATTTTATTAAAAAAATGGTATGATTATCCTCATGAACATGAAAGAATTTACAGGATTAACCCACCAGCAAGTCCAAGAAAAAATTGCACAAGGACTTACCAATAATTTTACAGCCAATACGAGTACCAGCACCTGGCAAATCATCAAGCGCAATGTTTTTACGCTATTTAATGCGTTAAATTTTGCCATTGCCCTGGCACTCGTTACTGTACAAGCATGGAGCAACTTGGTTTTCTTTGCTGTTATCTGTTTTAATGCCCTCTCTGGTATCGTGACAGAATTGCGAGCTAAACACATGGTCGACAAACTGAATCTTTTAAACAAAGAAAAGATAACGGTCATTCGCGATGGAAAATCTAGTCAAATCAATCCAGAAGACTTAGTCTTGGATGACTGTATTCAATTGGCTACGGGGGAGCAGATTCCAAGTGACGCAACTGTTTTAGACGGTTTTGCAGAAGTGAACGAAGCCATGTTGACAGGTGAAAGTGACCTTGTTCAAAAGGAGATTGGGGAGCAATTGCTCTCAGGAAGTTTTCTTGCCAGCGGGCGTGTTATTGCTAAAATCACTCATGTAGGCTCTGATAATTATGCTTCTAAACTGATGCTAGAGGCTAAGACTGTCAAACCAATCAATTCTCGTATCATGAAATCCATGGACAGGATTGCAGGTTTTACAGGAAAAATCATTATCCCTTTCGGAATTGTGCTCTTTCTAGAAGCTCTCTTTGTAAAACATTTACCTGTCAAAGACTCAGTTGTCAATACCTCAACGGCTCTTCTGGGAATGCTACCAAAAGGAATTGCTCTTTTAACGATTACTTCTCTTTTAACAGCTGTCATCAAGCTGGGCTTACGAAAAGTCCTCGTACAAGAAATGTACTCCGTTGAAACATTGGCCCGTGTTGATATGCTCTGTCTTGATAAGACAGGCACCATTACACAAGGGAAAATGCACGTTGAAACCTTCAGCCCACTCACAGAAGATTTTTCAGAACAAGCAATCTCTGACATTCTTAGTGCTTATATCACTGCAAGCGATGACAATAATCCAACTGCCCAAGCCATTCGCAAGCAATTTACTACTCCGACTGACTATCAAACAAGTAATATGATTCCATTTTCGAGTGACCGTAAATGGGGAGCTATGGAAATGTCGGACTTAGGTACTGTCTTTCTCGGTGCGCCTGAAATGCTCTTTCATGAAGAAATTGAGCTAGCACAGGAAGCTCAAAAGCGTGGTTCGCGTGTGCTTGCTTTAGCTATTAGTCCTGAACGCATTGACCATAAACACATTCACTTACCAAGTAGCATTCAACCCATTGCCATTTTAGAAATCACAGATCCGATTCGTGACGGAGCAGCTGATACTTTGGAATACTTACGCTCACAAGAAGTGGGATTAAAAATCATCTCAGGCGACAATCCAATTACTGTATCAAACATTGCTGCAAAGGCAGGATTTGCAAACTACCAAAGTTATGTTGATTGCTCAAAAGTAACGAATCAAGAGTTGATTGAGCTGGCAGAAACGACTGCTATCTTTGGTCGTGTTTCTCCTCATCAAAAGAAACTTATCATTCAAACCCTGAAAAAAGCAGGACACACCACAGCTATGACTGGTGATGGAGTCAATGATATTCTGGCATTACGGGAAGCAGACTGCTCCATTGCCATGGCTGAAGGAGATCCCGCAACACGACAAGTTGCCAATCTCGTTTTGCTCAATTCTGACTTTAACGATGTCCCTGAAATTCTCTTTGAAGGACGCCGTGTTGTTAATAACATCGCCCGCATTGCACCAATTTTCCTCATTAAAACAACCTATTCGTTCATTTTGACAATCATTTGTATTTCTAGTATCTTACTGGGACGAGCAGAATGGCTCTTGGTCTTTCCATTTATCCCCATTCAAATCACCTTAATTGACCAATTTGTTGAAGGTTTACCACCTTTTGTCCTCACCTTTGAGCGCAATATCAAACCAGTCGAACCCGACTTTCTTAAAAAAGCTATTTTTAAGGCTCTACCGAGCGGTTTAATGGTCGTCTTTAGCGTTTTATTTGTCAATATTTTCGGTGGACTACATGGCTGGTCACAAATAGCAATCTCAACTCTGCTTTATTATTTATTAGGCTCTATCGGCTTTCTATCTGTTGTTCGTGCCTGCCTGCCACTCAATCTCTGGCGGATTCTGCTGATCCTCTGGTCACTCATTGGCTTCTTTGGAACAGCCGTTCTCCTGCAAAAGTACATCGAAATCGCTACTCTAACCAGCAATAGCTTCCCAATCTATATCATTTTGATGATTTTATTTACAATTACTTTTATTGTCGTGACACGCATACAGAATAAACGGGAACAAAATTTATAAAATTTAAGGTATAGCAGTAAGAAAAAACGTACATTTTTGTCTTACTGCTTATTTTTGTTGCTTCTTTTCCTCTACATCATGATATAATAAGGATATATGGCAGAAATTCTTTTAAAAGACGGTGAGCGAATCAATCAGCTCTTTTCTACTGACGTCAAAATTATTCAAAATCGAGAGGTCTTTAGCTATTCAGTAGATAGCGTGCTCCTCTCTCGCTTTCCAAATTTACCTAAGCGTGGTCTTATCGTGGATCTTTGTGCTGGAAATGGTGCCGTTGGGCTTTTTGCAAGCACCCGAACCAAGGCTCAAATCATAGCAGTTGAAATTCAAGAGAGACTGGCAGATATGGCAGAGCGCTCTATTGAGCTAAATGGCTTAACCCACCAAATGCAGGTCATTCAGGATGATTTGAAATATCTCACCCACTATATCGACGGTAGTAAAGTGGACATGATTTTATGCAATCCGCCTTATTTTAAAGTGGATGAACATTCTAATCTCAATGCAAGCCGACATTATCTACTTGCACGGCATGAAATTGCGACCAATCTGGAAGAAATCTGTCAAATTTCCCAACGTATCTTGAAATCCAACGGACGCTTAGCAATAGTTCATCGTCCCGAACGATTCCTTGATATTGTTGACACTATGACTGCTCACAATTTAGCACCAAAACGCATTCAATTTGTTTACCCAAAGACAAATCGAAAAGCCAATATGCTCCTAATTGAAGCTATCAAAGATGGTTCCCGTGACGGGCTAAAAATCCTGCCACCGCTTTTCATTCATAATGAAGATGGCAGCTACACCCCAGAAATTCATGAGATTTACTATGGAAACTAAAGCCTATATGTACGTTCTGGAATGTGCCGACGGCTCTCTCTACACAGGGTACACGACCGATGTCAAAAAACGACTTCATACGCATAATACCGGAAAAGGCGCCAAATACACGCGTACACGATTACCCATTACTCTTTTGTATCAAGAAGAATTTCCCGACAAACCTTCTGCCATGTCAGCCGAGGCCCTCTTTAAAAGAAAAACACGACAACAAAAATTAGAATATATTGCAGATAAGAAAAAGTAGAAAGCGGGAGGTCTTTCTACTTTTTTGCAATGATTTATTGGTTATTTTTCTTAGAAATGACAGCAACAAATACACTCAGAAAAACAACACCGATACCAGCTAGATATGACATGCTAGTACCGGTACTTGGTAATAGTTCATTGGATTTAGCTAATTTTTCGTCGCTTGTAGTAGGCAAAGTTTCTTTGGTTTTAGTTATTTGAGAGGTCTCTTCGTTTTTATTAGACAAATCAGAATCTGTCAATCCAGCATGAGAGTTTCCTCCTTTTTGTTCTTTGTTATTAGAATTTTCCTTTATTTTTTTACCATCTTCATGCTGAACAGTAGAAGAAGACTGGTTTTCTAGTGGTACAAGTGCTTGAATGGCAGTCTGTAAAGCTTCGCTTTCTGCATTAACTTCTGCTTGTGTTGTATCATTTTTTTGTAAAACAGCCTGCACCTCTTCTACTTGAACTTTCAATTTAGTAAGCGAATCTTTTGTATAATGTGTACCTTTTGTCAATTTTTCTTTTGCAGCAGAAATTGCTGTTGCCAAATCTGTTTTATCCACATCTTCTTTGGTTAAAAGCAAATCGTCAATCGTCCCCCAAGAACCTTTATTTGCTTTCACAGTCACTCCCAATGTCACCTCTGTCTCTTTTGTTAGTGTAAAGTTCAATTTCGCTGTCTGCCAATTTGACCAACCAGCTAGTTTGACTTTTTCACTTTGAACATTTACTGCCTCAGCACGAGCAAAAGCATAAATATCTTCAGAGCCATTCGTATCACCACCTTGAATTTGAGCAGAAAATTGATAAGTTCCTGCTGGAAGTGTTATCTTTCTTTCAATGCCAGTTGTGTAATCGTTTGCGCCATTGTAGAAATTCATGGCATACTTGCCTGTTTTAGGCGTGTCTTGTCTACGCTTGATAAAATCGTTAAAAGTATAATCTGAAAGATCTTCTTCCTCAAAGCTAGAATTTGATAACAAACTCTCTTGCAGCTCTGCTTCTTCATTCTTATCATATTTTAGATTTGTATTCAACCCAGTATAAACATATTTAAATGTTGCAAGTGATGGCAAAGCTTTTCCTGTAAAATCAAACAATGCTTGATTATCCCATTCAGAGCCACCGTAATTTTCCTGATTAACATTTGGATCATACCCAATGGCGGCACTAGAAGCCCAGCCCGAACCGTATTTTTCCCAAATAGGTGTATTTACTTCTTTTCCTTTGGAACTAACCGGTGTCCAAGCTGGTTCCCAATAAAAGATGCCTAATGCACTTGCTTTATTCGCTGCATCAATGACATCTCGTAAGGCATGCGATTGCCCCTGAACAGAGGCGGGATAGCCACCTACCAGCATTTGATTTTGTGTTCGGATAACATTTTGTTGACCATCTCCATCTTCTAATGTATAGGCATAAGAAGTCTCTGCTACAAGTGTCTTTTTCCCATACTTTTCGGTCACTGTCTTTAAAACTGAAGTCAGATTATCTAAATTACCATGCCAAAAACTATAATAACTAGTAGCAAATACATCATAATCAATATGGTGATCTGATAAACCTTTTGCGTAATTTAGTATCGTTTCCGTTTTATCTGGGTTTGTAAAATGAAAAGCTATCAGTATAGTTGCATCCACTTCTCGCACTGCTTTGGCGCCTGCTGCAAACAACTGATAGCGTTCCTCTCCTGCTTCACCTGCTATCCCGCTACTCGTTGTTTCATTACCAACTTGAACCATTCCAACATCGACACCAGCTGCTTTTATTTTTTGAAGGCTCGTTTTGGTGTATTGATATAAAGCCTCTGATTTTTCAGACACATTCATATTTGTCCAATCTTTTGGTGGAACTTGCCGTCCTGGATCAGCCCAAAAATCTGAATAATGAAAGTCCACTAGTAGCCGCATACCATGTGCTGTAGCTCGTTTGCCAATCTCAATCGCCTTTTCTATATCGCTATTTCCAGCGCCATAACCATGTCCGTTATTATCATAAGGATTATTCCATACTCTAACGCGAATGTAATTCACACCATTTTCTTTCAAAATATCAAAGATATCTTTGACATTCCCATTTTCATCTTTGTACTCTACACCACTTTGTTCTTGAGCAATTACTGTTGAAATATCCGTCCCCATGATAAAATCAGATGATAAATTTTCTACTTTATCAACACGTATCTTAGTATTTTCATTAGCTTTAATAGGAATGACTCCTCCAAGCAAACAAAGACTAGCAGCAAAAACAAGCGACAATCTTAATCCTATTTTCATACAGTTTTCCTATTTCTAATTGGTTTAATATTTTAGTATTCGCTTTAAAAAACTGATAAAACAAGAAATAGGTTTTATCAGTTTTTAAACGAACATTTTATAAGAAGGCTAGTTATTCAAAATGCGAAAGAACGAATTGCACAGCACCTTTAGGATCACGCGTCAATTTGATATATTCAGCACCTTTTGTCGCAACAAGTTTGATGCCCAATTTATCCGTATCTTTCTTAATATCTTCATAGTAAGAATTGACTTGTGGAGCTAGCACAATCATGTCAAAATCTTTCATAATATCGTAGTGCGAACCATAAGCACCAGCTGTTGAACTAAGGTCTATGCCTAGTTCTACTGCGCCTTCTGTTAGTGCATTTGCTAGCATGGCGCTTGTCCCTGCACCGGCACATAGAACCAAAATATTATGATGCCTTCCATCTGCAACCGCTTGAATTTGATCGTCTATTTCTGCTTCTGCTGCTTCTTCGAGCTCCATCACTTCTGCTTTTTTCGCTTCTTCTTCTACTAATGAATCATCGTACGCTTTGATAAATGGAAGGTAGATGAAAGAATCAACTACAATCAACAACAGCATCAAGACAATAGATAAGATTCCTGCACCCGTACCTAAAATCAAGCCAATCGGTGCTGGCGTTGCCCAAGGAAGGACATACATAAAGCTATTCATACCTAACACATCAACAAAGAACTTGAAAGCACAAACATTGATTATTGGAGTGATTAAAAATGGAATAAAGAAATAAGGATTTAAAATAATCGGTGTTGCAAACAACAATGGTTCATTGACTGCAAAGCAAACCGGAACAAAGGAAGCTTTCCCGACAGCTTTTAATTGCTTAGATTTTGCAAAGAGCATGAAGAGGAATGGAACAACCAATGTTGCACCTGTACCCCCCATTGTGCCAACGAAGTTTCCAAGTCCAACTGTCAACACGTTTGAAGCATGATGACCTGCTTTTACCAACTGTAAATTTGTTTCCACATTTGCATAAATAATCGCGACAATAGCTGGTTCTACAATTGAAGGACCATGCACACCAACAAACCAGAAGAGCGCCATTGCTCCCCAAATAATTGAAATTCCTAAATAGCCATCAGCTGCGGTAAACAAAGGTTGGAGAAGTGTGATAACAGCTTCTGCAAACGAATGCCCAAAGAAATAACGTACGATTGTATCAATCAGAACAGCAGCAAATACTGCAAATGAAAATGGAAAGACATCACGGAAAGTTTGAGAAATTGTTCCAGGAACTTCTTTTGGCATCTTAATAGTAATGCTAAACCAATCAACTCTGGAACGATATTCAAGAAATAATTTGGGTGTTTCACATAGCGGAAAAGCCAATGATCGACAAACTTATGATCGTTTACAAGCATCAATTTCACTGTCCAAATGTCCCCTAATAATTGCGTCACAACATAGAGCATAAACATTGAAAATAGCAATAGCCCCAAACCTATAGCACTAAGTGCGTCAAACCAAACCTGACGTATCGTAGCTTCAGCAAAGCAAGAAAGGTAAAATAAAATGTGAAGAATAGTGATATACTTGGTATTTTGCACGCCATATTCGCGCCCACCATTTGCCAATATCGCTTTCTCATTCTTCATCGATATTTTTAGAAATACCAACCGAAATACAAATACCGCTAAAACAATAAGTCCTGATAAAGTCATACGACCTCCTTATAATAAAATAATCTATTTTATTATATAAAGTGGGGATTTCCTAAGTCAATACATTCAAAAAATATCATATAAACTGTAGAAAGAATTTACAATGTTGTTAGTTCGATTTCGTCTACAATTCGTTTTACATCGGCTGGGTCTACTTTTGGAGTCCATTGCAGGCAGTTAGCTGTTGCATAAGCACAGGCACGAATGACAGCCTCTCTATCAACTCTCTCCTTACTTTCTAAAGCATGGCAGAGACTTCCAAGGAAAAAGTCGCCTGACGCAATAGGATTTTTAACATGAATTGTTGGAAACGTCAGTTGGAAAACATCATCCTGCAGGCGTGCTACGACTCCTTTTCCTCCCATTGTCACAATGAAATAGGGAATTTCATCATATTCTTTGAGAAGTTTTGCTGCTTCTTCTGCAGTTTCAACTGGACATCCTGTTAATTCTGCCAATTCTTCATCGTTAATTTTTACAATGTCAGGTTGTGCTGAAAAAGCTGCTTTTAGTGCGACACCGCTTGTGTCTACTACTAAATTCACATTCTCTGGCAAAAGACGACCAATTTGTGCAATATAATCATCTGGCATCCCTTTCATCAAAGAGCCAGAAAACACAACGCTATCGCCAGATTGAATGCGCTTTATAAGATTTGCAGTGAATTGTTCTAATAAATCCTTATTCAGCTCAAATCCCGCTTCATACACAAGATAGGTTTTTCCTAATTCTGTATCAATCATAATTGTACAAGTACGCGTATTTTTATCAACTTCTGTCACAACGAGCGGAATACCGTCTTCTTCATTTAATCGTTGAATATATTCGCCCATTTTGCCACCTAACATTGTATGAATGCAAAAATTTCCTTGTTCTTCGCCTTTTTCGCAATTCAGGACATAAGCCACATTAAAACTCTTTCCGCCAGCATTTTCATGCACTTGACTTGGTCGGTTGACCACATCTTCTTTAAACTGACTAAGTAAAACTGTCCGATCCAAAGCTGGATTTGGACAAACTAAATGGATCATGTTTCTTCCTTTCTTTTTTTTCAATCAAAAGCCAGACTATTTCAAAAGGAATAGTCCAGCTTATTGTTATCTTATTATTCTATTTTGCATTTGTAGCGTATTCTTCATTTCGCTTAATCATTTGTTTTCTATACCAAGCAAAGATACCAATATAGAACACTAGAAAGACAATAACACCAAAGATAGCTTTGATATCGCCTGTTGTAGCATTTCCGATTGTCCAACCAAGTAATTTTTCAATTGGACCTTCAAGAGTAGAGTGGGTAATCAATTGTGTGCTAGCTACCCCTTTAGGAAATGCATCTACGCCTTTCGCTAAGTCCGTAACAAATGGCGCAATAAGTGTTCCAGATAGAAGGAAGAGCGGAAGCAACAAAGTTCCAAATGCAATCATTCGGATAAGCTTACCACGTGTAACAACCAGAAGTGCTGGAGTAACACCCATTGCAATAATCCCAGCAAGTGGCAAAATACCATTTCCGACTTTAGAAAGAAGGACTGCTTCTACTAGCATAATTGGTGCTAAAACATTGGCACATGCCCAGATTTCTGCACGACCTGCGATAAATGGCCAGTCAAGTCCAATATTGAATTTACGTCCTTGAAGACGTTTTGTTGCAACATTTGTAATTCCTTGTGAAAGAGGTTCTACTGCCGCGATGAACCAAGAACCAATAAGTGAGAACAATTCCAAGCAGACACCAGCTGTCAAACCAAGAGACAACCAACCTTTGATAACAAGTGACCATTTTGCTGCTTCGGCAACGCCAGATACTGGATGCGGCGTTCCCATAATTCCAATTACAATCCCAAGGATAAATCCAATGAAGAATTTAGAGCCCCAGAAACCAATTTTCTTATTCAGCTTGGCAGCGTCAAAATCATACTTATCCAGCCAAGGGAAAAATTTATCAAAAATCTTATCCAAAACCATAATGACTGGATTCATCATGTAGTTCATGTGAGTAGATGTCATTGGAGACGAACTTGGTGCATTGAGCAAGTCATCAAATGTTGGCTTCATTAAATCCGAGTTAATAATTTTCATTACTCCAACGAGTACAACAGCAAGCGTTGCGACAAAGAGAGAAACACCTTGGCTAACACCATTATTGTCCGCATACCATTTGATCAATAGACCTGTGATTGATAGATGCCAAATATCAAAAATATCAACATCTAAGGTATCTGTCTTTTTTGTAATCAACATCACAACATTGACGATGAGCATAATGAGTAAGAAGTAAAGCGTCCAAGCAGAACCCCATGTAATCGTCGCCAATGGTGCCCAACCAACGTCTGTAATATTAAGTTGAATTCCTGTATTTTCAACGAATTTCGCAAGTGAAGCCGAGAAAGCACCATTTAACATACCGATAATGGCACCAATACCCGTAAGAGCTATGGCAAGTTTAATACCACCTTCCAAAGCTTTGGAAAACTTCACTCCAAAGCATAAAGCAAGCACCGTCAAGACTATCAACATGATAATTGGTGCACCCATATCCAAAATGGGTTTAAAGAAGCGATTCGCTAAGTCAATAATGACATTCATAAAAAATCCTCCCGATTTTATTTTTTGAATGATAGTGAATGAAAAGTGAAATAACTATTTCAGTAGATAAAAATTGTTTTTATCTAGCGTTTCAATTTTTCATTTTTTTGTTTTTTTCTAATGAATTACTTTAACTAAGTCCATGTTCCTTAATAGCTGCTTCAATATTGTCATATACTGGTGCACTCATGGCTGGAATACGGAATAAAATTGGTCCTGCTTCAATAACAGGAATCCCCGGTTCAAATCCCAAATCCGTGGCTGCTATTGGTGTGAAAATATCATAACCTTTTATCAAGTCTTCATTCACATCTTTGACCATTACCGCATCGCATTGGACATCATAGCCGCGATTTGAAAGTTCTTCTTCAAGAGCATTTTTAATTTGGTGGCTTGAGTTTACTCCTGCTCCGCAAGCTGCTAAAATTTTAATCATTGTAACATCCTCCATTTTTATTTTTAATGATTTATTGTTTCCGATATATAATGAAATAGTTTATCTGCCTCATCCAGCTCGGATAAGGACTCTAGGTTGCCGTCAGCAGTAAAGAAATCCATCAATTGAGCCAATATATTCGTTTGACTGGCATTAGAATTATTGATAATGAAGAACAAAAGCGATACTTGTACTTCATTTGACGGAACAATCATATTATGAAAAGTCACCGGCTGATCTAAGCGGACTACAACCACCTTTTCTGCTAAATTATGGACAATATCCGTATGCGGAATTGCTACATTCGGCAAATCTTTCCCTAAAAATTCCATGTCCAGCCCCGTAGGAAAGGACTTCTCTCGCTCAATCAAGGCGTCTTTATAAGAAGACGTTACAATGTGCCTCTCCTCAAGGAGATTTGCAACCTGATTGAAAAGCTCTTCTTGACTGTCAGCATGCAGACAAAAGACTAAATCTTTATCGAACAACTGATAAAGTTCCATCATAGCCTCCTTCTATTTTGTTCTATTTTGTTTATAATCGAATTATATCATTATATGTAAACGGTGTCAATAGTTTGTTTTGTTTTTTTATGTTATTTTTTGTTTGACAATATTTGCGTGAGATGTTATGATGTTGTTGTGAAATAAAAAAAGGAGGTATAACAATGAAAGTTATACTAGGTACAGACCGTGATGGTTTTGAGTTAAAAAATAAAGTAAAAACTCATTTACTCCAACTTGGTTATGACATTAAAGATCTCAACGAACAAGAAGGTGCTGCTGATTTTGTCGACTCTACAGATGCTCTTGTTGAAGAATTGCGAAAAGATGATACTGCCCGTGGTATTTTGTTTGATCGCTTTGCAATTGGTTCTTATATGGTTGCGAATAAACACCGTGGCATCATTTGTGCTGCTGTTTCAGATGAGCATTCTGCCATGATGACCATTCGTCACAATTCTACACGCATTATCACTCTCGGTGCAGCTATTCTCGGTGAAGAATTGGCAAATGCCTGTGCAGAAGCTTATTTAAAAGCTGACTATGATGCTGGACGCCACCAAGTTCGCATTGATATGCTTAATAAATTATGTTAAAGGGTAGGAGGAAAAATTATGAAAATCGCTCTCGGCTGTGACCATATCGTAACAGATACAAAAATGAAAATTTCTGAACATTTAAAAGACCTCGGTCATGAAGTCATTGATGTCGGAACCTATGACTTTCACCGGACTCATTACCCAATCTTTGGTCGTCTGATTGCAGAAGATGTTGTTTCAGGAAAAGCTGATCTTGGAATTGCCCTTTGTGGTACAGGAGTCGGTATCTCTGCTTCTGCTGACAAAGTTCCCGGTACTCGTGTAGCTCTTGTTGGTGACGTTCTAACCGCACGCTATGCAAAGAAAGAACTCAATGCAAATATCATCGCTTTTGGTGGACGTATTCTTGGTCAAAATCTGATTCATAATATCGTTGATGTCTTTCTTGAAACAGAGTACGAACCAACAGAAGCCAACAAACAATTGATTGAAAAAATCGATAATAGCATTGAAGTTAATCCTGAAATCGCTAAAAATGACCATATTTTCGATGAAGAAAATGCTAAATGGGCTCGCGGTGAATACCACGACTAAAAACTCAATACTCAGAAAAACAGGCTCAGTCTAATATGGACATGGCCTGTTTTTAAATAGGATGTGTCAATACCGCACGAAAGATACAAAACAAAAATCACCTGTTCCTCTATGAACAGGTGATTAAAATATTAACTATAAAACATTTGTATATGATTTATACTTTTCTTTGACCTTTGGTGAGATATGATCATCTGTGATTACTGCATCCAAATCATCCAACTGATAGAAACAATAGAAGGAATAGCTGTCAAATTTGCTATTATCTGCCACAATGTACTTTTCAATCGCATTGTTCAAGATAATAGCATTGCCATTTCCTTCTTCTTCATTGGCAGTCGTGACATTATGACCGTCAATTCCATTGACACCAATAAATGCTTTAGAAACTTTGATTTCTTTCAATAATTTATTAGCAAATTGTCCGACAAACGTTTGTGTCTTCACCCGATAACGACCGCCAATCAGGATAATATCACAATTGGGATTATCTTTTAATTTTTCAAAAATAGGAAGCGAATTTGTCACAATACTCACACTTTTATCAGCCAAATAATCTCCGATAAAATCCGTCGTTGTTCCCGAACCGATAAAAACTGTATCACCAGAAAAAATCAAATTGGCACATTTTTGAGCAATTGTTCGTTTTTCTTCAATATTTAACATCGTTTTTTCAGTATGGGAGGCTTCATTCAAGCCATTTTTTACTTTTTTGTGAGCTCCTCCATGAACACGAGTCAACAAACCTTGCTTTTCCAAGTCAATCAAATCACGACGTATCGTCATATCTGTTACATCTAGTAACTCTTTTAAGTTCTTAACAGAAACCACTCCTTGCTGATCCAATTCTTGGAGAATCACTCTATGCCGTCCTTCTTTCATTTTGTCTCCTTTCTAGTTTTATATAATTTTATTCCTCAAATATATTATACAACAATTTATTCATTTTGAAAAATTAAAAACAATATTTTTTTTGATTTTTGTAAAATATTGTTTGACTTTGTTTTATTTGTGTTCTATAATTGAACTATACAAAACAAAAGGAGTCTGAAGATGACAACAAAACAAAAAAAATTAAAACGTTTATGTGATAAAAACGGAATTATCGGCGCTTTGGCTATTGACCAACGAGGGGCTTTGCGTCGTATGCTTGGTGAAGATACTCCAGTTGAACAATTGGAAACCTTTAAAGTGCTAGTTTCGAAATACTTAACAAAATACGCTTCTTCTATTCTTCTTGATCCAGAGTTAGGTTGGAAAGCGGCGGAAGCTCGTGATAAAAACGCTGGATTATTAGTTGCCTATGAAAAAACAGGTTATGACAAAACTGTTCCCGGTCGCTATCCTGACCTCGTCGAAAATGTCTCCGTCCAACGCCTCAAAGCAAACGGTGCTGATGCTGTGAAAGTCTTACTCTATATAGATATTGACGAAGCTAGAGCAGTCAATGACATCAAAGAAGCCTTTATCGAACGGATTGCTTCTGAATGTAAAGCAGAAGACATGCCATTTTTCCTTGAGTTGGTTTCTTATGATGCCAAGGTGACAGATGAAAAGGAATATGCCAAACTCAAACCTCGCAAAGTCATTGAAGCAATGAAGCTTTACTCACAAGAACGATTTGGCGTAGATGTTCTCAAAGTTGAAGTTCCAGTCAATATGAAATATGTTGAAGGATTCGCAGAAAATGAAGTTCTTTACACCAAAGAAGAAGCTGCTGCCTTCTACAAAGAACAAAGTGATGCAACTTCTCTTCCATTTATTTTCTTATCTGCTGGAGTATCCGCACAGCTTTTCCAAGATACACTTCGCTTTGCTAAGGAATCCGGATCAACTTTCAACGGTGTCCTTTGCGGTCGTGCAACTTGGGCTGGTGCTACCAAAGCATACCAAGAAGGTGGCGAAGCTGCTACAATTAAATGGCTTGAAACAATAGGTAAACAAAATATTGTTGAATTAGATGCCGTTCTCCAAGAGACTGCTACGCCTATGGTATTTAAATAACTTTGTATCTCCTTATAAAAACATAAAAAGACGAATCGTTATTCGCCTTTTTATTATTGTATAATTACTTATCACCTTTATTACGGATGACAAATCCTGTTTTCTTCTCACTTGAAGTATTGCGAGGTTTTTTGTGGTCTTTGCGGTAACGCTTTTCTTTGTCAAAGCGATCGTGGCGACCACTCTTTTTGTAATTGTCACGCCCATTAGTACGGTCACACCGATCATTACTACGACGTCTATTTTTGCTGTTACGATTGCCTTTATTAGCTCCCGGAACATACTTAAATGGTAATGGCTTTTCACGCACGATTTCTACTTCTGGTAGAGTGTCTGGATCTTGTACGGTTAAGGTCAATATGTATAAAGCCAATTCTTCCGGTGTAAATTCAGTTGCCAACTTGCGAGCGTCTTTGCCAAACTTTTCAAATTGGTTGCGAATGTTTTCATCCGCAAAATCTCGCTCAATCTTTTTAAGTGCAACTTTTTTCTTAGCTTGAAAGGCTTCTTCTGCAGTGGCTGGTTTCATGCCTTTCATACGTTTTTTGGTCAAACTTTCAATGATTTGAAGATAACCCATTTCATTTGGTGCAACAAATGTAATGGACTGACCAGACTTTCCAGCACGACCTGTCCGCCCAATACGGTGTACATAACTTTCTGGGTCTTGTGGAATGTCATAATTGTAAACATGTGTAACACCAGAAATATCCAAACCACGCGCAGCAACGTCTGTCGCAACAAGAACATCTAAATTTCCGTTTTTAAAGTCGCGAAGAACACGGAGACGTTTTCCTTGGTCTAAATCACCATGAATCCCCTCTGCGCGGAAACCACGGATTTTAAGCCCACGAGTCAATTCATCAACTCGGCGTTTGGTACGCCCAAAAACGATAGAAAGTTCTGGTTGTTCCACATCCATTAGACGTGTCATGGTATCAAATTTTTCATTTTCTTTTACACGGATATAATATTGATCCACCAGTTCTGTTGTCAATTCTTTTGCTGCAATTTTGACATGTGTTGGCTCTTTCATAAACTTCACGCCAATCCGCTTGATAGCATCTGGCATAGTAGCTGAAAAGAGAAGGGTCTGACGCTCTTCCGGCACGCGTGAGATGATTGCTTCAATGTCTTCTAAGAAACCCATATTGAGCATTTCATCCGCTTCGTCTAAAATAAGCGTTTCTACATGATTGAGTTTCAGTGCTTTGCGCTTAATGAGGTCTAATAAACGTCCTGGAGTTCCAACAACAATGTGCGCGCCTGAACGGAGAGCCTTGATTTGCTTTTCAATGCTAGATCCACCATAAACAGAGCGAACTTTCACTCCTTTACTTCGACCAAAGCGGAAGAGTTCCTCTTGACTTTGGACAGCCAATTCACGAGTTGGTGCAATGACTAAAGCCTGAACAACAGGATTTTCTGTGTTAATTTTTTCAAGAGTCGGAAAACCAAAAGCGGCTGTCTTTCCTGTACCAGTCTGAGCTTGTCCAATCACATCTTTTCCTGCCATAGCAAGTGGGATTGTTTGTTCTTGGATTGGGCTGGCTTCCACAAAGCCTGCTTTGTCAATTTCTGCTAGTAATTCAGCAGACAAATGTAATTCATTAAATTTCAATTTTTTCTTCTTTCTAAAAAGGCAGTGCGAAGCCACCTTATAAAACATAGTTATTTGCAACTTATCTAGTATAACACAAAGAATGATAAAAAGATAGGTTTTATTTTTTACTTCCACGCCGTACGCATGAAGAAAATGCATGTAACCCTTTTTCTCGGAATACATACATTTTTCAAGCAGATTTACCGATTAAAACTAAATACATTCATTTTGAATGAATTATAGCATAAATTATACTTAAAAAGTGATATTTATCGTGAAAACACGCTAATTGAAAACGATAATTTCTTCATGCACTTGGCGTATTTTACTTTTTATTGGCTAACCATTTCAAAGCTTTGGTCAATACAATCCAAAGAATAAGACTGATAATAACTATATAAATCCAAGCATTTTTATCATTAGACAACGGAAGTGGCACATTCATACCAAAGAATCCCGTGATAACTGCTAGGACTGCTAGGAGGACTGAAATAATTGTTAAAACAGTCAAATTATCATTCAGATTGTTGTTCAAAATATTGTTGTAAGAACCTGACAATTGACTGAGAACTTGAGAAATCAAGTCTGTCATTGCTACTAATTGGCGAGCTTCAATCATGACATCGTCAAACTGCTCTTTTGCAATCTCATCTAAATGGCGATAAATTGCATGTCCTTTAATGTGCTCTAACAGCATACGATTTTGCTTTGCAGCTGCTACCAAATAGACTATGGAAGTTTCTAAGTCTGCTAAAGCAAAGAGATTTTTCTTGGTGGTCGTTTTGTGCAATAACTGATTAATACGATCCTTTGTCTCATCCATTTTTTCAATTACAGGATAATAAGAATTGCACACTAATTCTAAACTAGCAAATAGAAATTTATAAACTGTTACAGGCTCATGGTGTTCAATATAGTTTTTCATCATATCTACGACATAAGTATTTGCTTTATTGCTGACTGTTAAGAGTTTGTCTTTCTGTACAATAAAGGTCATAGGAATAGTTTCATAATAGTCCTTATCCCTTTTTAAGTTTAATACGTTGAAAATAAAAACGACTGTTCCTGTTTCACGATTGTAATCCATGTGTGCTCGTTCATTTTTATCTAGCGCGTACTCAATCGTTTCTTCATCAATATTGTATTCCTTATAAGAATCTGGATGTTGACTTAAAATATCTGCATCTAAGTTTATCCAAGACATTCCATTTTTCAACTTTTTTTCAATAAACACCCTTTTCCCCTTTCTTGACTTTAAATAATCTAAAGGATTGAGAAAAACGCTCAATCCTTCATCAATCGTTATTGTACTTCTTTATCTAATGCTTGATATGCTAACAAACGAACTCACTTAACCCAGTTCTGTTTCAAAAATCATTATGATAAAACTCCAATAATAGCATAGTTTTTATGTGAATCACTTCGTTAATATGCCGTGGCAAGTCTCACATCTTTTTAATTGAGTTTGAACTAAATCCTCTGAAGATAGATAAAGCTTCCTATTTTTCCTAGCGTTACTAACTGCGTCGAACAATTCGATCATAATTGTTCGACGCAGTTAGTAAAACACCTAGCTAAGTCCCATATAGAACTTGGCGTTAGTTACTTAGATTGCTTTGCAATCAAGTAACTTTGGAGTGTTACGATACAGAGTCAGACGAATCGATTTTATTCGTCTGACGAAGTTAGTAAGGCAGTTAGCTAGTCCCCCTACAGTGGCTAGCGTCCAACAATTAGGAACCTTCAGTTACTAGTCATTGGCAACGTCTTACATTTTCTCTAACTGAGTTCGAGCTAAATCCTCGGAAAATAGATAAATCCTCCTAGAAGCAATCGCTTCTTCGTCAGATTTCCTAATTTTCTGTCGGATTTTTAACGCTCTCACATCTTCTCTTCCAACTTGACATCTGGATATTTATCGGTAAACCAGCGCAAGGCAAAGTCATTTTCAAAGAGAAAGACAGGCTGGTCAAAGCGGTCCTTGGCTAAAATATTGCGGCTGGAGGACATACGCTCGTCCAGATCATCTGGTGAAATCCAACGGACCGTCTTTTTGCCCATGGGTGTCATGATTACTTCGGCATTGTATTCATTTTCCATGCGGTGCTTAAAGACTTCAAACTGAAGCTGACCGACAGCTCCCAACATGTACTCACCAGTCTGGTAGTTGGTGTAGAGCTGGATGGCTCCTTCTTGGACCAGCTGCTCAATTCCCTTGTGGAAGGATTTTTGCTTCATGACATTTTTAGCTGTAACCTTCATGAAAATTTCTGGGGTAAAAGTTGGCAGGGGCTCAAACTCAAACTTATTTTTACCAACTGTCAAAGTATCGCCGACTTGGTAGGTGCCGGTATCGTAAACCCCAATGATATCACCGGCCACCGCATTTTCTACATTTTCACGTGATTCTGCCATAAACTGGGTGACATTTGAGAGTTTGACAGTTTTTTTGATACGGGTCAGATTTACGCTCATACCGCGCTCAAATTCGCCCGATACGATGCGGACAAAAGCAATGCGATCACGGTGTCTTGGATCCATATTGGCTTGGATTTTAAAGACAAATCCTGAAAAATCCTTATCCAGCGGACTGATTTCCTGATTATCTGTGGTTTTGTGTCCATGAGGCTCTGGTGCAAACTCCAAGAAAGTGTCAAGAAAAGTCTGCACTCCAAAGTTAGTTAGGGCTGAACCAAAGAAGACAGGGGTTAATTCCCCATTAAAAATAGCTTCCTGTGAAAATTCATTTCCCGCTTCCTGTAGGAGTTCAATATCCTCCAAAACCTGAGCATAAAAGGGATTGTTGCCAAATATTTTTTCTCCCTCTTCGATGCTGGCAAAGCGTTCATCACCTTTATAGAGCTCCAGCCGCTGATTGTGCAAATCATAGAGACCTTCAAAGGATTTCCCCATCCCAATCGGCCAATTCATCGGATAGCTGGCAATACCAAGTACTTCTTCTAATTCTTCCAGCAAATCAAGGGGTTCACGTCCGTCGCGATCCAGTTTATTGATAAACGTAAAGACTGGGATATTGCGGTGTTTGACAACCTCAAAGAGCTTTTTAGTCTGGGCTTCAATCCCTTTTGCAGAGTCCACCACCATGACTGCTGCATCCACAGCCATGAGGGTACGGTAGGTATCTTCTGAAAAATCTTCGTGCCCTGGTGTATCAAGAATATTGACCCGTTTTCCAGCATAGTCAAACTGCATGACAGAAGAGGTCACTGAAATCCCCCGCTGTTTCTCAATATCCATCCAGTCAGATTTGGCAAAGTTTCCGGTCTTCTTACCCTTGACCGTACCTGCTTCACGAATCTCGCCTCCAAAGTAGAGCAACTGCTCTGTAATCGTGGTCTTCCCTGCATCCGGGTGAGAGATAATCGCAAAAGTACGGCGTTTTTTTATTTCATCTTGAATCGTCATTATATCCTCTTTTTCTTTTTTATACTTTTTCTTTCGATTTCTGTGAAAACTCTTATTACATTGGACTGCTCCTAACTTGTTTCAACCTACCTATTATAGCGGATTCAAAGGATTTTTTCAATTGCTTAGAACATATAAAAATCGCTCTTTTCGAGCGATTTTCTGTTTCTTGATACAAGAGACTACATTTTATAATCTCACAATTACACTAGCAAAGAGAAAAATTACCAATATCATGATTAAAACCAGTAAATAAATAATCCGTTGTTTTCTCATTTGAAGTTCTTCTTTTTCTTCTTCCGTCATGGAAAAAACAGCCTTGTTTCGGTTTAATAAGTATAAAATCAAGCCTTCTCCCCGTTGACTGCCAGCTGCCAAAACTCCCCAGAACTTAGGATGTTTCATCCCGCGAACCGCAGCATCTAATTCAACTAGTTTAAACAATTGATACACAAACAGCCCATTTGTTACGACGAGTAAGCCAATCAAGGTCAATAGATACCAAGTCATGATAGAACCTCCTATATTTTACGAATAATTTGTACTAATATATAACCTGTGGTGCCAACCACCAGAGCTACTGCCAACAAGGTCAGCAGATAACTCTTGGAGATTGGAATGATAAAAATAAAGAAAAGGAATAAAAGACAAATATTACATATAAAAGCCAGTAAAATCTTTTGGTTGCTCTTTACAACGTTCGTCGAATCTTCTAAGTGCTGAATCATGCGCTCATCTCCTTTCAGCAATTCATCCAAGCTAACCTGGTATAAATCACTTAACTGCAAAACATATAACATATCCGGATAAAATTTTTCTGTTTCCCAATTTGAAATAGTTTGTCTAGATACATTTAATTTTTCTGCGACATTTTCCTGTGTCAAGCCCCTCATCTGACGTGCTTCTTTTAATTTTCTTCCAATTTCCATTACCTCACTCCTATCTTTCTACTTTTATTTTACTATTTTCGTTTATAAAATCTAGCAAAATTTTTTTACATTGAGAAAAAACAATAAAAAATCCTGCCAAATAAATTTGACAGAGGATGTAATGCTTAAAGCTTTAAACTAATTTTGATTGCTTTTTCCATCGCCTTTTAAAATATTCATCAAAAAGGAGCAAAGCGGTGGCCAGAACCAGTGAGACAAGTACGTAATTCACCCATATCCGGTCTCCTTTTATAAGCGGGGGATGAGTCATCAATCCATAATTTCCACCAGTTACGGCATTGACACCAACTAAAAACAAATCCAAAGCAAATGTGTAGCCCACAATCTCATACTTCTTCAACAGCTGCTTGTCATAGTGGTTGATAAGATAAACCAGCGAATTAACCAGCAGGCAGTAATGCCCCAGAAAAAATGAAAAACTGGTGAGATGCGGAAAATCATAAGGGTCAAAAACTGGGTAACCAATTGCAAAAATCGCCCCGCTGACACCTAAAAGAGCAAAATACTGCTTGCTTCGACATTTATCTGGCAGCAGCAACATGGCAAACATGGCTAAGCGGCAATGATAAAAAGGCAGGTTATTTGCAAATGAAATATGGAAACCAAAATACCAAGAATAAAGTATAACTAATTGAAAAGCTTGTAAATATTTAAAAGTTTTCTGATACAGTGGGGTTTGCGCATAGCGAACTGAAATATAAATGAGGAAAAAGAGAGTTCCTATCATCGTCACATAGCCCATAGCAGAAATGGGAGGTGGTGCTGTCTTTTGAGTCGTTAAAAAATCATTCAGCATAGCTTAATTTTCCTGTCTTACTGTTTCTTCTTGTTCTTGTCTGATTTGTTTAAAAATCAGAGAGACCACGAAAATTGCTAAAATCAAGGTCAATGAAACAAAAATATAGTTAGCAATCATTCCATGACTTCCAACTAAAGGTGGTACTTTCAAAAAACCATAATTTCCACCGCTCACCAGATTTATAAATATCAATAAAAGATTCATACTAAAGCTAATCTCTACAATTCGCCGTAAATTCAATAACTCGCTATCATAATGATTCAGCAAATAAGTGAGAGAATTTCCCAAAAGAGCATAGTGACCAATCAAATAGGAGACTAAAGTGATGTGAGGAAAAGCAAATGGATCAAATAAAGGATAGACCAATGCACAAATAGGTCCAAATACTCCTAAAAGCGCAAAATACTGTTTATAGGTTGAAGAATCAGGCAGTAGCAAAACGGCAAACATCGCCAATCTGCAATGATAAAAAGGAAGTGATTCAGAAATTGGTGACAAGGTCTCAACATACCAGCCATAAAGCACTAAAATTTGTAAACCTTGTACAGCTTTCAAAAAGTTCTGATAGCGCCTGTTTTTATGATATTTTACAGCACTATACATGACATAAATGATTCCTAAAAACATCATTCCATACCAAAATGGAGTTAATTGAGGGGCCTCCGTTTTATAACTTGTAAAAAATTCTTGTAGATTCATCTCCTACTCATCCATCCTATTACTTAATTCTTTGATAACACTTAGCTTTCTTGTTGTAGCGACAATACCTAACTTCTTTTCAAGAAAATTATTATTTAACTTCTTTTTTCTGGCATCTCTTGGTAAATACATATAAAGGCAAGCAGTTCCAACTGCAAATATTTCGTCCATAAAGTTCATTACTTGCAGTTCTGCCAATTGCTCCGTTGAAATGTGATTGTTTGTAAAAACGAGATGAATCCGTGATGAATCCAACTCCTCAGAAAAGGGATTTCCTAAAATAGCCCTTTCTAAATCGGACTTTTCTTTTACGATAATGGATAAATTTGCACCAATGCTTTCCAATATCACCTGATGCATGTGTTGTGCTAATTCTTCGGCTGGTAGGCTTGTTTCGCAAATCACATTGCCTGATTGAATATAACTTGAAATATTATCTAAACCAGATTGTTCCAACATTTGAACCAAATCACTCATCTTAGGGATCCGATTTGGTCCTGTTGGCATCACGCCACGAAGGAGGGCAAGATACTGTACTTTATTGTTATCCGTCATTCTCCAATTTCTCCACTAAACTAACTAAGTTCATAGAGTTACTTCCTTTTATCAGCAATTGGTCCGTTGGTTTGAGTGCTTCTTTAACAGCTTTTACTAAGTCAGAAAATTGATCTTTTTCAGCATTTTTTACAAAATAATGGGCTTTTCCAGGCGGGAAAATTTCCTTAGCATAGGCAAATAGAGCAGCCATGTCCTCTCCATAAAGGAAAATTTCTGAGAGAATTTCTGGATTTAGGCTGGTTATCATGGCACTATGCATTTGTTTAGAATCAACCCCCAATTCTTTCATATCAGCTAAAACTGCCAGTTTCCGACCTTTTTCATTAAACGGAATCGTTGAAAATGTCTCTAAAATCAATCGCATAGCGGTTGGATTGGCATTGTAAACATCTGAAAGGATATCCGCACCATTTTTAGCTTTCTTCCACTCGGTGCGATTTCGTGTTAATTCAAGCGTTGCAAATGCTTTTTGGATCTTATCTTGTGTTACTCCTTCTTTCAATGCCACATAAGCTGCAATCATGGCATTTGTTGCATTGTATTTCCCAGTTACTGGAAGGTCAATGGCGTTATCTAAGAAATTGGGTTCAAAAGTCAAACTATCTTTTCGTTCTTCTAATTTCGTTAGGAAAATATCTTCGTCTGGACCAAAACGGACTACATTTAGCTGGCTCGGTAGAAAATCATTAATAATCTTGTCCGCTGGAACAACCAAAAGAGCCCCGTCTTTCATGCCGTCGACAATTTGCATTTTTCCTTTTGCAATTTCATAACGACTTTTAAAGAATTCTAAATGCGCTTCGCCAATCAGCGTCACAATACCTACTTTTGGCTGCGCAATTGTGGACAGAAGGTGAATATCTCCCATGTGATCTTGTCCCATTTCCAAAACGAGTTTTTCCGTATCATCTGGCATGTGTAAAACAGTATAAGGAAGACCAATTTCATTATTGTAGTTTCCTTGCGTTTTATAAGTCTTGTAAGTTGTTGACAAGAGGTGAGCCAGCATATCTTTGGTCGTCGTCTTACCATTAGAACCCGTAACTGCAAAGACATCTACCTTCATTTTTCCCAGATAATACTGTGCCAAACGCTGCAATGCTGCCAACACATTATCAACTAAAATATAAGGATAATCGCCCAATTTTTTTTCTGACAAGGTTGCCGCAGCACCATTTTCAAATGCTGTCGCAATAAAGTCATGCCCATCACGTGCTCCTTTAAGAGGCAAAAATAAGTCTCCTTCTTCAATCAATCGACTGTCAAATTCTGCCTTTCCAAATGTACAATCTGGAAATTGATGAACATCATTTTTTGCTTTCAATACAGAAGCTACTTCATAAAACGTTAATTGCATTTTTTCACCTATATGTCTTAAATTTCTCTAACTCTCTCATTATACCACAGAATAACCTACTTTTACACACACTCGCCAAAGACATACTAAAACAATAGAAAAAAGAACCTTTTGGCTCTTTCAATCTTGTCTTACAACAAATGCTCTTCATGTTTTGTAAATGTTTCTTGCGCTAAGAGAACTAATTTCTCAATCAAATCTGTATAAGAAATGCCCATATTTTCCCAAAGCAGCGGATACATCGACCATTTAGTGAAACCTGGCATCGTGTTTAACTCATTAAGGAAAATCTCGCCCTTATCAGTATAAAAGAAATCGCAGCGAGCTAAACCAACACCGCCAATAGCATGGAATGCTTTTTCAGCATATTGCCGCATAGTGGCAATGACATCTTCAGAGAGTTTTGCAGGAATATCCATGGTGATTTTGTTGTCAATGTACTTGGCTTCGTAGTCATAGAAAGCAACATCTTTCACTACCTCACCTGGCAAACTGCTTTTGGCTCCTTCATTTCCAAGTAAACCAACTTCAATTTCACGCGCATTGACACCTTGCTCAATCAAGACACGGCTATCATATTTGAAAGCCAATTCAAGAGCAGAGCGCAATTCATCTTGATTTTCAGACTTAGAAATGCCGACACTAGAGCCCATATTTGACGGTTTTGTAAAAACTGGATAAGTTAGATTGGCTTCTACTGCTGCAATCTTTTCGTCTATATTTTCCCCTTCAATCACTGCTACATAGGGAACTTGCGGAATGCCAGCAGAAGCTAATACACGTTTAGTCGTGATTTTATCCATAGCCACACTAGAAGAAAGGATATTGCAACCCACATAAGGTATTTTCAACACTTCAAGAAATCCTTGGATAGACCCGTCCTCTCCCATTGGACCATGAAGAACGGGGAACACAACAGCTCCTTCTTCGTAAATATCACTCGGCTTCATTTTTTGACTCTCAATGACGGTATCATTTGTCATCAATTTTTCATCATCAGCAGGTTTGCGTGAAAATTCTTGCGTCTTGATAAAGTCACCCGCTTGTGTGATAAAATAAGTCTTCACAAAGAATTTATCATAGTCAATCGCACGCATGACACTCTCCGCTGATAAGACAGAGACCTTTCGTTCGGCACTGCGACCACCGTAAAGGAGAATAATTTGTTGTTTTGCCATTTTTATACCTAACCTTCTTATCTTAAAAGAAATCTACAAATTTAATCGCTTTTTAGTATATCATATTTTAGATTGTTTTTGAATAGAAAAAGAGCTTTCATTTTCTTTTAAAGGAAAGCTCTATTTTCTTTTTTACAATTCTGTACGATTCTCAATAGCCCGAAGCAGCGTTACTTCGTCTGCATATTCAATATCAGAACCAACTGCTAATCCACGAGCCAGGCGCGTTACCTTGATACCAGCTGGCTTTAACACCCTCGAGATATACATGGAAGTCGCTTCCCCATCTGCTGTCGCATTGGTTGCCACAATTACCTCTGTTACCTCACTATCCATCAACCGTGTAATGAGACTTTTCAGATTGATGTCGTCTGGTCCAATACCATTCATAGGAGAAATCAATCCCTGCAAAACATGGTACAAACCATGGTATTCTTGAATATTTTCCATAGCAGATACATCTCGGCTATCTTCTACAACCAAAATAGTAGATTGATCCCGTGTCTCATCGGTGCAGATAGCACAAGGATTATCATCCGTTAGATTACCACAAATAGAACAATAGGTCAGCTCACGTTTCGCTGCAAGCAAATTTTTAGCAAATTCATTGACATCATCATCACTCATACCAATGGTATAAAACGCCAAACGCGTTGCTGTTTTTATGCCAATTCCTGGTAATTTTGAAAAGCTATCAATCAATTTTGCAATCGGTGTTGGATAAAGCATAGTATCCTTTCTAATTCATTGGATGCTGTTGATGATACAAGTTAATAATATCACGAGTTATACTATGGCTAACGGTTGACGATAAGTTTGTATTGTGCGGGAACACAACTGCCACTGCAATCTGCGGGTTGTTACTTGGCGCATAAGCCACTACATTCGTATTAATGGCTTCCTTTCCACCTGCAAAGGTTTCTGCTGTCCCTGTTTTGGCGCTAATCGGCACTGCTTCACCTTGTGACAAAGTACGCCCTGTAGTAAATCCGCTTGTACCATGAACTACCTGATAAAAACCTTGTCGAATCAAATCCATATTCTCTTTTGAAATATCAACTTTATTCAGCTCTTTGGTTGACTTGGATTCAATCAGCTTTCCAAGCCCGCCCGTCTCATTATTGTCATAAATTCCTTCTACTAAGTGCGGCGCAATACGAGTACCGCCATTAGCTACCGTTGCAGCATATTGCGCCAACTGCATTGGAGTATAGTTATCAAACTGCCCAAAAGCATTGGTTAAGTAGTTCGCAAACGTATATTTCTTAGGTGTGTAACCTTCTGATTCACTTGGCAAATCAATTCCTGTAGATGCTCCCAAGCCATATTGAGCAAAAGCTTTACGCAATTTGTCCATAGAGGAGTCCAAATTCGTTAAATCAATTGCCATATTGGGCGTATAAGGCGTTCCCATCATATTTAAAGCTAGTTGAACCATATAAGTATTGGATGAATATTCTAGTGCCTCTAAAGCCGTAATTTGACGAGCTCCATATTGCGTGAACCAAGAAGTGATGGCAGAGGAGCCTCCAAAAGAAATTGGTTGATCCGTCATAACTTGATTTCCTGTGATGGCTCCAGATTCCCAGCCAACTGTTAAAGTAGCTCCTTTCACTACAGAGCCCGGCACAAAGTTGTTCATAATCGTTCCAAGAGAGTCTGTTGTTAGTTCTCCTGTATTGGTATCGTGCTTCAGACCAGCCATGGCTAAAATAGCACCCGTTTTAGGATTCATCACAACAGCATATACGCCTTCAGAATATGTCGCATTTCCGCTCGCTAATTCCGCACTAAAATACTTTCTCAAAATGTCTTCTACACCGTTCTGAAAAGCTAAATCTGTTGTTAATTTTAGATTATTTCCCTTACTACCATTGAAAATATTTTTCACGCTTTCCATATTTCCATTTTTATCAAGATTGATTTCTTTGACTGCGCGTTTTCCTTGAAGTGTAGACTCATATTGTTTTTCCAAATAACTCGTCCCAACACGATCATTAAGAGAATAGCCTTTTTTCAAATAAGCATTCACTTCTTCTGCGGGTAGCCCTGCCTTTTCACTTGAAACGCTTCCGATGATAGAAGCCAAAGAAGTATCCAACACTTTCCTGTCCCAGCTGGTGGTAATACTGATACCAGACAGTTCTTTCGAGCTAGAGGCGATTGTCGCAATCTGATCAGCTGATAAATTATCCGTACGAATATTTCCCGTTTCAAAATTAGAAATAGCATTCATCTGACTAAACAAATAAATAGCTTTTTTATCTTCATCTGAGTAGTTTAACTTTGCTAAATCAACATTCTTAACGGCATTATTATAAATCTGAGACTCTGCCAAACGATTTCCATCTGTACCATATTTTTTATTTTTAGGCAGCTGATTAACGACCTTCTTATAAACCTCGCTGTCTGCCAAATAATAATCTACTTGTTGACGCTCAGTAACATCTGCGCTGGAAATAGAAACCAATGGAAGCAATTTTTGAGCAATTTCTTTAATCTCTGCAGCCGTCATTTTGTTGCTGCGTGTGAAAGAGACAACTTGCTTGGTTGTATTCTCAACCAAAGGTTTCCCACTCGCATCATAAATCTGCCCCCGAACCGAACTGGTTGTCACTTTAGTCTTGCTAGCTGTCGCTAATTTTTTTGTATAAAAATCTCTATGGACAACCTGCATATAGCCCAAACGCACAATTAAACTCATAAACAGTAAAATCACAATTCCAAATAATAAATTCAAGCGTCGTGGGATTGAATGGCTATTAAATGTTCTTTTTTTCTTAGACATGGTATCTCTCATTCTAGTCAAAATGCTATCTTTTATTGTACCATAAATCCACCTAAATGAAGTCGTGGAAAATGGAAAACATTGATAAAAAACACAGCTAAAAAATGAAAGCTTTGCATGATATTAAAAAGCCCTGCTTACGCAGAGCCTCTTAATATTATATTGGACTTATTTTCCAAGATAGTATTCTTTCACTAGATTCAATTTTTCATCAAATTCAAATACAAGCGGTGGGAAGTTAGGAATTTCCACATTCATGATTTCGTCATCTGACAATTTTTTGATGTGTTTTACAAGGGCACGAATAGAATTACCATGTGCACCTACGAATACATTTTTACCGTCTTTCAAAGCTGGAGCGATTTTATCTTCCCAGAATGGAAGAGCGCGTTCCAAGGTTACTTTCAAGTTTTCTGCATCTGGAATAACTGAGTCATCAAGATTTGCATAACGACGGTCAGTGTGTGCTGAATATTGATCATCTTTTGCCATAGCTGGTGGCAATACATCATAAGAACGGCGCCAAATATGAACTTGTTCGTCACCCCATTTTTCAGCTGCTTCAGCTTTGTTTTGACCTGTCAAACCTCCATAGTGACGTTCATTCAAACGCCATGACTTTTCAACTGGCACCCAAAGTTGACCTGCCGCTTCAAGGGCAAGATTTGTTGTTTTGATAGCGCGTGTCAAAACAGATGTGTAAGCTTGGTCAAACTCAATACCAGCTTCTTTAATCAATTTACCAGCATCAATAGCTTGTTGCGTCCCTTTTTCAGACAAATCAACATCAGCCCAACCTGTAAAGAGGTTTGCTTTGTTCCATTCAGACTCACCGTGGCGAGCAAAAACTAATTTTACCATTAGAAATTCTCCTTTGATTTTTGAAAACTGTCTCACAGTCACTACTATATTTTACAAAATTTTTTCAAAAAAATCCAGTATCAATGGGAGAATATTTGATTTTTGATAATTTACTTTATTCAAGCAATGTACATCAATTCCTTAACTATTTTTCGAGCACTCAGGGCAAATTCCGTACATCAAAACTTGTGTCTTTGTAATTTTATAACCTGTTTGTTCTTCAGCTTCACGCTTCAAATCAGGAATATCCACATCTTCAAAGTCTGCAATTCGACCACATTTTTCACAGACAACATTCAGATGTTCATGCCCCATAAAATCAAAATAGGTTGTCTTATCATGGCTAATTTTGATTTCTTCTACAAAACCCTCTTCCACCAAAACTTTGAGATTGTTATAAACCGTTGCTAGACTCATCTTTGGAAAATTAGGCAGCAAATCAGAATAAATCTTTTCAGCACTTGGGTGCTCATGTGTCCGAATCATATAAGCAATGACTGCTTTTCGAGTTTCTGTAATACGTACACCTTTGGCTTTTAATCGTTGAATAATATTTTCATAATCACTTTGGTCTGTGATTTCTAAATAAGGATGTAAATTCATTTCCTACTCACTCATCATTATTTTTCCTTTATTATATCACGAAAATATAAGAATGCGTATTTAGAATGATTGTAAATAAACACAAATGATAAACTTCAACATCATTTTTACCCCTTTTATTTCCCCCTGAACACGGAAAAAACCTGTTGGACAACGAATAAATGTTGATACAACAGGCTTTTTTAATCTCAATTATTTAACAGCGTCTTTTCAATATTAATATTTTCCGTTAATTTTATATAGTAGAAATTCTTTTTATATAAGGAGTTATAAATAGCAAACCTATTTAAATTTATTTAATAAGTCCGAGTAAGTTTTGGACTTATGCCCCAGTTTTGCCCCAACAGAGCTTTCTGGATTCTTTGGGGCATAAAAATTAACCTGTGATTTCTTTTACGCTATTATACCACTTTCCGGCCACGAAAAAAAGCCCTCTGGATTTTCCAAAGGGCTCTACTTATCTTATTTTATCCTATAAGTTACGCCTGCATAGATGAGGTCGCTTGACAATCCATTTAGCGCTTGAATATTCTCTACTGTTGTACCATATTGAGCAGCCATGCCAGAGAGGGTATCTCCCCATTGTGCTATATGGTAAGACACATTTTGAGGAGCTGATTGTCCTTGTCCTGTCAGTTTTAGAACTTGTCCTACATAGATATAGTTTGGATTGCTAATGCCGTTCAGAGCTGCTAACTGTTGATAAGTCGTGCCATATTGAGCGGCAATTCCAGAAAGGGTATCACCCGGCTGTACCGTGTATGAGCCAGACTGCTGAACAGTTGGAGCTGATGCAGGTTGGCTATTAGTAGTAGAGATAATCTCTGCATTTCGTTTGTAAATCCAAGAGTTAATACCTGCTAACAGCACCTTGTCACCGCTCACCTCTGCTACTTGATAAGACCGACCTTTAACCCAATCAGGGATTCCTTCTCCTGTCGCCCAGTTGGTAGCCGAGAAATTAACCTTGACTGTGTCACCAGCTTTAATATCACTTTTTGGTGTATTGTCAGCTTTTTCTCCCTCTTTGATAGCTGGTGTCTGTGTTTTAGGCGTGTTTTTGCGACCGTAACCATTATCTGTGATACCCGTCAAGTCTATATTGCCATCAAGTCCACCTGCAATATAAGTCGACGTAAATTGAAAGATAGCAATTCCCGGAAGAGATGGGAAAAAGTTATAATTTGGTGATGGCGTCACGTTGTAATCTGGATAAGCTGCTATCCAGAGACTATTCGGAAATTCAGCTAGAATCCGGTTATAATCAACGTGATCAAGTGTGTAAGGCTTGTATGAGTAGTATATAGGCGTGTAACCCGCTGTCTTAATCATACGCATCCCATGCAAAATTGCATTTGTATTAGCTTCTTTGCTGGCGCTCGCTCCGCTCTCATAGTCCAGAGCTACAATTGACCCTTTCGGTGTTTGAACCTGCGGCAGGAAGTTTTTAAGTACTTGTTCTCCTAAAGCAGCATTGCCGCCTACTTCATACCAAACATAAGTGTGAGCACGTTTACCCTGTGCGATAGCACTTGCCACTTGTGTTTCGTAGGTTGACTGCCCGTACATACCATAGGCATTGATACCGCCAATTTGGATAATAGCAAACTTGTCATGCCCATAACCAAAGATACCGTTTGTTCCTTGATAAACAGACCAGTCCACGCCTTGGTCTCCTACTGCCGCTTGTGCAGCAGTAGGAAGCATGAAACCAAGTACGATTGTAACAAGAGCTAAAAGCTGCTTAATTTTCTTTTTCTGTGTCATCTGCTGTGTCTCCTTTTTTATTTTTAAAAGCCAATTCGTAATAGCCGATAGCAGATAAGCCGGCAATTAGCCCGCCCCAACCATACGCAGCATAATCACCATGCACAATGGTTGCAGCGTATGCAATCCCTACAATAATGCCTAAACCCAGAGCTAGTGCAGATACTTGCTTTCCGTCTAGTTTAAATTGTGTCTTAACAACATTTATGATTGCTGAAATGATTGGGGCAACAATGCCCGCTGTAATTAAAATTTGTTGCATCTTATTTCTCCTTTTCAATTTTGCTTTCGAGCTTGTCGATTTGCTCATCAAGGTAATTCGTTCTTTCTTCTAAGCGATAAGTCCGTTCAACTATGCTATTGTGTTTTTCTACTTTCTTCTCTAACTCTTGTATTCGAAGAGTAGTTATCTTAGCGCTCGCCACAATTCCGCCAAATGTACCAATTAACGTTGTAACAATTGGCACAACAGCATTTACAACATCAGGTGCCATGTACTACTCCTTCTTAGTAGGAGCGTCCCAGATTGGTTCGCCCGCTTCGTCAAATTTCATGATGTAAAATGCTTTATCAAACATATTTGTAAAGCGAAAAGTCGTAATGGAATTATTGTAGCGGTCAAACGCCCACACAAGCGGAACTTCTACCAACTTACGCTTACCACCTACAATTGCAGGACGCTTTTGTGTTTCCTTATAAATGTAGTAGTCATCCGTATCATTTTTAAAACGGATAAACTCGCCGTTTTCATCCATGTACCTAAGAGCCGTCTGTAAGTCAAACGGTTCTGTAATTGTGTCAACATTTAAAAGTTCTGTCATTTTCTTTTCTCCTTTATTTTTAATAAGCCCAAATAATTTGACCTCGGTAATTCATACCCTTTTCAGCACCCATAATATGCAAACTTCCATCAGCATTTAACTGAGCAGTCCTATCTTTATCTTTGTTCAAACTCCACGCTTTCACAACAAACATTCGAGCGCCTGCAACATATTCTCGAGGGACGCCACAAATGGCTTGATTTCCGTCCTTGTTAAAAGTAACGTCATAATCGACTAATATAAGATTACCTTGCACTTTCCATCGAACACCCGAATTAAAGGTTGATTGTTTCCAATCTGTGTAATTGTTGGCTTTTAAATATAATTCTGCAAATTGACAATCAATAAATAGAGCTTCCCTTTCGTCTTCTAATTTTCCAAAACGAATTTGTGCAGTGTTTCCTCGAACAAAAGGATAAACACCATTTAAGAGCATTTGTATAATGTCGTATTCAGAATCGACATTTGCAAAAAATAGTTGCCCAGAATTCAACCAAACTAACGGCATAATTGTTGGTTTGACATCACTTTTCTTATTTCTGCCCGGGCGACCGTTTGTTAAAATTCCATCGTCGCTCAAAAGTGTACTAGTGTCATATGTCACATCATCGATAATGCCCCAAACATCATCCGTACTTGTACGCACCCAATGTTTTCGCAAATCAATTAAACCTGCAGTCACATTACCCAAATCGGAAGTCAATGCACTCAACTTTTCAACGTTCAACTTGTCAGCTGTTACTGCCCCGTTTACAATCATGTCTGCTTTAACCTTGAGCAGCTTAGCGATGATTTCCACCCATTCAGGATTTTGCGAAATCATGCTGGCCAGCGTTTGACCGTTTACTATTTTCTCAGAGCTAGAGACCAAACCGTTTTCGTCAATTTTGATTTGGTTCTTCTTGACGGTATTATTGTTCAGTTCCTGCACAGATTGTGTAATCTGATTCGCCCGCTGGTCAAATGTGGCTTGCGAGACCTTGCTTCCGACCTCTTGCTTAACAGCCGCAAACTGACCGTCCACGCCTTGCTTGT
Source organism: Streptococcus sp. HMSC034E12 (assembly GCF_001835915.1). Taxonomy (NCBI): domain Bacteria; kingdom Bacillati; phylum Bacillota; class Bacilli; order Lactobacillales; family Streptococcaceae; genus Streptococcus; species Streptococcus sp. HMSC034E12. Next base: position 1,536 of record NZ_KV826477.1, on the reverse strand, counting down.
ACTCGGCGAGCTTGGTGTCGGTATAATTCTTGCTATCCTCGACTGCTGGCGCCCAACTTGACGGAATTACGTTTGATAATGTGAGTGACGGCTCTGCTATCTTGTAGTGTCCGTTTTGCGTTGCAAACAAATAAAAGAAATTCACGCCTTCAAAATTAGCGTAACTATTAAACGTGTGCAGTAATTCAACAATGTGCCATTTGTTTCGAGGTAAGCCTCCCAAGCCTTTAAAAACATAAGCTATATTTTTAGAGTAGTTTTTTAATACAAGCGTTAAGCCTGCATTTATAGGAACGTCAGAAAAAATGTAAATAGGCATTCTGACAGCGATTGTGTCGCCTTTTTTGAATGCGCTAACGCTTGCATTTAAGGTGATTCCCTTCCACACGTTTTTGTTTTGACCAGTCACAGTGACCTCAATTGAGTTGTGACTGTTATAGTCATTTTGATTGAGTTTTAACGTAGCACCATTTACATTATTAACGTCTGCAAGCGTCTTAAACTCTGTATTTAAGAGTAAGTTACTAGTTCCTGTCCGCAACTCCTCAAAACGTCGATTTACGCCTTTAACGTCTTCGGTATACTGGCTTTTGCCCACGTAGTTTTGAGCTACTGCGCTTCGTTCAGATGCAATCTGCTTAGCTGTCTCTTCTCGGCTGTACTGCTCCAACTCCTCCCTGCGCTTACCATCATTCGCCACGTAGGACTTGACGGCTACCATGTCTGTTTTGAGACCTTCCGCAGTTTTTTCAAACGTGGTTTTAGCAGCAGATATTTTCTCGTCAGCATTTTTAGATAGTTGGCTCATCTCCTCTCGGATTCCGTCTGCAGTCTGCTTGGCCTCTGTTTTGCTGGCTTTGTCAGCAAGCTGGCTAGTTATCCGAGAGAGATTTTGCTCGTTGGATTGTTCATAGGTCGTCTGTTGCGTGCGGATAGCGCCAACATCTTTCTTGACTTGCTCAATCTTAGCGGAGCTTTCCGCTTTTTCTTTGAGCAGGTCTGTTTTAACATCGCTCAACCCTTGCTTGGTCTGCTTCATTTCCTCTTGCAAAGCATTGAGAGGGACTGGATCTGCAGGGTCACCTTTGTCCCCTTTATCACCTTTTGGTACAACAATGCTCTTGTTGTCCGAGAACGTCACCTTGACCCCGTCCGCTTGCTTTTCAGCTTTAGCGACCGTGATAGATTTTCCGTCAGAACCTTTCGCACCGTCATTGACGTTGGTAAAAGTAACTTGCTCTCTAGCAACCTCCTTATTATCAACTAAAGCAATAGCGGTCAACACTAATTTGCTGGACATGCCAGTCGCCTTAACCTCAAAAGTTGGAGACGTGCCAAATCCTTGATTATCAACTAACCATTTCCACGTACACTCAACTGGCTTCTGCCCTCTCTTTAAGCTCGGATAGATTGTTGATTGTCCTTGATTGTTTTTAAAGACAATCCCATTGTTGGTCGCAAGTTTAATTGTGTAGGGCGTTGCTTCAAGCGTCAGTTGCTCCACTCTTTGCAATAGCTCGTTGGCAATCTGACTCG
>NZ_KV826476.1:0-322 GCF_001835915.1 Streptococcus sp. HMSC034E12 | reverse complement strand
ATGCTACACCGTTTTCTAACGCGATAATCTCTTTTTGTTTCGGTGTTTCTCTTGTTTCAAAAAGTGAGAATGCGCTGAACTGTAGAGATTTTAGAAAATCAAACGCCTTAACAGCTTCTGTGTGCTTAATGTGCGTGTACTTCGTTACGTTAAAATGATGTTTTAAGTGCGAGTGTTGCAAGCGGATAAACTGACCTTTTTTAGATGCAAACAGATTGTCGCTTGGTGTAACTCCTGCTTGTTTGAAATATTCCTTAGCGAATGCGTGTGCTTGCCGTCCAATAATGCTTTTAATCTCGCTAGCTTCTGCGTCGTCAATATG
>NZ_KV826475.1:0-329 GCF_001835915.1 Streptococcus sp. HMSC034E12 | reverse complement strand
CTCATTATTTTGCTAACGACCGGCAAAAACGTTGCACATCTTCCAAATCATATAGATATTTTCCGCCTTTTGTCTTTTGCATGTAGCGGAATTTCTTTTGGTCTCGCCAAGTTTCAAGGCTTGTACGCCCCCAACCTGTTTTCTCTTGCAATTCCGCCATGCTGACCCAGTTTGTTTCTCGTGATTGCTGCCTTTGAGCTTCTGCGAGAGCTTGCTTGTTTAACTCGACCAGCTCGCCCAAGAGCTGCGTTTTGAAATCTTCCCCGAAAAGTTCTAAAACCATATCAGACACCTCATGCTACACCGTTTTCTAACGCGATAATCTCTTT
>NZ_KV826474.1:0-5315 GCF_001835915.1 Streptococcus sp. HMSC034E12 | reverse complement strand
TGCTAAGCGACTACCTTATCTCACAGGGGGCAACCCCCAACTACTTCCGGCGTTCTAGGGCTTAACTTCTGTGTTCGGCATGGGTACAGGTGTATCTCCTAGGCTATCGTCACTTAACTGCTGAGTATCTAACACACTCAAAATTGAATAACGTCTCAAATTGTAAAAGATTTACCTCTACGCTATCTTTCTCAATGAAATTGTACTCCGGCTAAATCCTTACTAGATCTGCCTTCATTACTTAAGTAATTGTATTCGAACTAAAAAGCTAGTGATTTAGATAAATCCGCTTGAAGTCCCTATGACTTCTGCGCAGATTCCCTAAAATCATACGCTTTTCTTCACGTTCTCATTACTTCTTCTCGGATAAGTCCTCGAGCTATTAGTATTAGTCCGCTCCATTGCTCACACAACTTCCACTCCTAACCTATCTACCTGATCTTCTCTCAGGGCTCTTACTAACATAACGTTATGGGAAATCTCATCTTGAGGTGGGTTTCACACTTAGATGCTTTCAGCGTTTATCCCTTCCCTACATAGCTACCCAGCGATGCTCTTGGCAGAACAACTGGTACACCAGCGGTAAGTCCACTCTGGTCCTCTCGTACTAGGAGCAGATCCTCTCAAATTTCCTTCGCCCGCGACGGATAGGGACCGAACTGTCTCACGACGTTCTGAACCCAGCTCGCGTGCCGCTTTAATGGGCGAACAGCCCAACCCTTGGGACCGACTACAGCCCCAGGATGCGACGAGCCGACATCGAGGTGCCAAACCTCCCCGTCGATGTGAACTCTTGGGGGAGATAAGCCTGTTATCCCCAGGGTAGCTTTTATCCGTTGAGCGATGGCCCTTCCATACGGAACCACCGGATCACTAAGCCCGACTTTCGTCCCTGCTCGAGTTGTTGCTCTCGCAGTCAAGCTCCCTTATACCTTTACACTCTGCGATTGATTTCCAACCAATCTGAGGGAACCTTTGGGCGCCTCCGTTACCTTTTAGGAGGCGACCGCCCCAGTCAAACTGCCCGTCAGACACTGTCTCCGATAGGGATCACCTATCCGGGTTAGAGTGGCCATAACACAAGGGTAGTATCCCAACATCGCCTCCATCGAAACTGGCGTCCCGATCTCTTTGGCTCCTACCTATCCTGTACATGTGGCACAGACACTCAATATCAAACTGCAGTAAAGCTCCATGGGGTCTTTCCGTCCTGTCGCGGGTAACCTGCATCTTCACAGGTACTAAAATTTCACCGAGTCTCTCGTTGAGACAGTGCCCAAATCATTACGCCTTTCGTGCGGGTCGGAACTTACCCGACAAGGAATTTCGCTACCTTAGGACCGTTATAGTTACGGCCGCCGTTTACTGGGGCTTCAATTCATACCTTCGACTTACGTCTAAGCACTCCTCTTAACCTTCCAGCACCGGGCAGGCGTCACCCCCTATACATCATCTTACGATTTAGCAGAGAGCTGTGTTTTTGATAAACAGTTGCTTGGGCCTATTCACTGCGGCTGACTTTAAGCCAGCACCCCTTCTCCCGAAGTTACGGGGTCATTTTGCCGAGTTCCTTAACGAGAGTTCTCTCGATCACCTGAGGCTACTCGCCTCGACTACCTGTGTCGGTTTGCGGTACGGGTAGAGTATAAATTAACGCTAGAAGCTTTTCTTGGCAGTGTGACGTCACTCACTTCGCTACTAAACTTCGCTCCCCATCACAGCTCAATGTTACAGATAGAAGCATTTGACTCCTATCACACCTCACTGCTTAGACGTGCTCTTCCATTCGCACGCTTGAGTTAGCCTACTGCGTCCCTCCTTCACTCTATACTCTAGTACAGGAATCTCTACCTGTTGGCCATCGGATACACCTTTCGGTCTCTCCTTAGGTCCCGACTAACCCAGGGCGGACGAGCCTTCCCCTGGAAACCTTAGTCTTACGGTGGACAGGATTCTCACCTGTCTTGCGCTACTCATACCGGCATTCTCACTTCTATGCGTTCCAGCGCTCCTCACGGTACACCTTCACCACACATAGAACGCTCTCCTACCATCCCCTAAAGGATCCACAGCTTCGGTAAATTGTTTTAGCCCCGGTACATTTTCGGCGCAGGGTCACTCGACTAGTGAGCTATTACGCACTCTTTGAATGAATAGCTGCTTCTAAGCTAACATCCTAGTTGTCTGTGCAACCCCACATCCTTTTCCACTTAACAATTATTTTGGGACCTTAGCTGGTGGTCTGGGCTGTTTCCCTTTCGACTACGGATCTTAGCACTCGCAGTCTGACTGCCGACCATAATTCATTGGCATTCGGAGTTTATCTGAGATTGGTAATCCGGGATGGACCCCTCACCCAAACAGTGCTCTACCTCCAAGAATCTTTCTGTCGACGCTAGCCCTAAAGCTATTTCGGAGAGAACCAGCTATCTCCAAGTTCGTTTGGAATTTCTCCGCTACCCACAAGTCATCCAAGCACTTTTCAACGTGCCCTGGTGCGGTCCTCCAGTGAGTTTTACCTCACCTTCAACCTGCTCATGGGTAGGTCACATGGTTTCGGGTCTACATCATGATACTATACCGCCCTCTTCAGACTCGGTTTCCCTACGGCTCCGTCTCTTCAACTTAACCTCGCATCATAACGTAACTCGCCGGTTCATTCTACAAAAGGCACGCTCTCACCCATTAACGGGCTCGAACTTGTTGTAGGCACACGGTTTCAGGTTCTCTTTCACTCCCCTCCCGGGGTGCTTTTCACCTTTCCCTCACGGTACTGGTTCACTATCGGTCACTAGGGAGTATTTAGGGTTGGGAGATGGTCCTCCCAGATTCCGACGGGATTCCTCGTGTCCCGCCGTACTCAGGATCCTGCTAGGTATAAAGATTATTTAAAATACGAGGCTCTTACTCTCTCTGGCAACCTTTCCCAAGGTCTTCTTCTATAATCTTTAAATCCACATCGCAGTCCTACAACCCCGAGAAGTAAACTTCTCGGTTTGCCCTCTTGCCCTTTCGCTCGCCGCTACTCAGGCAATCGCTTTTGCTTTCTCTTCCTGCAGCTACTTAGATGTTTCAGTTCACTGCGTCTTCCTCCTCATATCCTTAACAGATACGGGTAACAGGTATCTACCTGTTGGGTTCCCCCATTCGGACATCCCTGGATCTACGCTTACTTACAGCTCCCCAAGGCATTTCGTCGTTTGTCACGTCCTTCTTCGGCTCCTAGTGCCAAGGCATCCACCGTGCGCCCTTACTAACTTAACCTTATTTTTGACCTCTCAGTCATATACTCATTAATATTCACAGCGTTTTCGGTTTATTTTCTTGTTACTATTTGATATCGTTATTCAATTTTCAATGTGCTAAATTTAGGATAGTTAGTCTCGTATTCAACTTAACTTCTTTATTAAGTTTAGTAGGATTCTATCCTAATGGAGCCTAGCGGGATCGAACCGCTGACCTCCTGCGTGCAAAGCAGGCGCTCTCCCAGCTGAGCTAAGGCCCCACAAGACCTCTCAAAACTAAACAAGACAAACTCAATGGCTTCCGTTTTCCTTAGAAAGGAGGTGATCCAGCCGCACCTTCCGATACGGCTACCTTGTTACGACTTCACCCCAATCATCTATCCCACCTTAGGCGGCTGGCTCCTTACGGTTACCTCACCGACTTCGGGTGTTACAAACTCTCGTGGTGTGACGGGCGGTGTGTACAAGGCCCGGGAACGTATTCACCGCGGCGTGCTGATCCGCGATTACTAGCGATTCCGACTTCATGTAGGCGAGTTGCAGCCTACAATCCGAACTGAGACTGGCTTTCAGAGATTAGCTTGCCGTCACCGGCTTGCGACTCGTTGTACCAGCCATTGTAGCACGTGTGTAGCCCAGGTCATAAGGGGCATGATGATTTGACGTCATCCCCACCTTCCTCCGGTTTATTACCGGCAGTCTCGCTAGAGTGCCCAACTCAATGATGGCAACTAACAATAAGGGTTGCGCTCGTTGCGGGACTTAACCCAACATCTCACGACACGAGCTGACGACAACCATGCACCACCTGTCACCAGTGCCCCGAAGGGAAACCCTATCTCTAGGGCAGTCACTGGGATGTCAAGACCTGGTAAGGTTCTTCGCGTTGCTTCGAATTAAACCACATGCTCCACCGCTTGTGCGGGCCCCCGTCAATTCCTTTGAGTTTCAACCTTGCGGTCGTACTCCCCAGGCGGAGTGCTTAATGCGTTAGCTGCGGCACTAAGTCCCGGAAAGGACCTAACACCTAGCACTCATCGTTTACGGCGTGGACTACCAGGGTATCTAATCCTGTTCGCTCCCCACGCTTTCGAGCCTCAGCGTCAGTTACAGACCAGAGAGCCGCTTTCGCCACCGGTGTTCCTCCATATATCTACGCATTTCACCGCTACACATGGAATTCCACTCTCCCCTTCTGCACTCAAGTTAAACAGTTTCCAAAGCCTACAATGGTTGAGCCACTGCCTTTCACTTCAGACTTTTCTAACCGCCTGCGCTCGCTTTACGCCCAATAAATCCGGACAACGCTCGGGACCTACGTATTACCGCGGCTGCTGGCACGTAGTTAGCCGTCCCTTTCTGGTTAAGTACCGTCACAGCATGAACTTTCCATTCTCACACTCGTTCTTCCTTAACAACAGAGCTTTACGATCCGAAAACCTTCTTCACTCACGCGGCGTTGCTCGGTCAGGGTTCCCCCCATTGCCGAAGATTCCCTACTGCTGCCTCCCGTAGGAGTCTGGGCCGTGTCTCAGTCCCAGTGTGGCCGATCACCCTCTCAGGTCGGCTATGTATCGTTGCCTAGGTAGGCCATTACCCTACCTACTAGCTAATACAACGCAGGTCCATCTACTAGCGATGCAATTGCATCTTTCAAGCATCTAACATGTGTTACATACTGTTATGCGGTATTAGCTATCGTTTCCAATAGTTATCCCCCTCTAATAGGTAGGTTACCTACGCGTTACTCACCCGTTCGCAACTCACAGTCTATGGTGTAGCAAGCTACGGTATAAACTGTGCGTCCTACTTGCATGTATTAGGCACGCCGCCAGCGTTCGTCCTGAGCCAGGATCAAACTCTCATATAAAGTTTGAGCTCTCACTCATTTCTGTCACTGACAGATTTATTGTTTCTTCTTAATGTTTGACGGACTGTCTTCTTAAACAGTCGCCTGCACATTGGTTCGTCTTGTTCAGTTTTCAAAGGTCTTTGTCGCCCCTCAAGTGACAACTATCTTAGTATATCATCTCCTTCTCTTCTTGTCAATACCTTTTTTCATCTTTTTTT
>NZ_KV826473.1:0-592 GCF_001835915.1 Streptococcus sp. HMSC034E12 | reverse complement strand
AGAGTACGAGATTCTCCTCTCCATCTCTGGTATCGCTGAAACAACAGCCACCTCTATCATAGGCGAATTAGGAGATATTCGCCGTTTTCAGTCTGCCAATCAAATCAACGCCTTTATTGGAATTGATCTCAGACACTACAAATCTGGAAACTTTCTGGCTCAAGAACACATCACCAAACGGGGCAATCCTTATGCCAGAAAGATTCTCTTCAAGACCATTCACAACATTGCTTCGGCCAGCCATACCAATCCTTGCCACATTGCGGACTTTTATGAGAAACGAAAAAGACAATCGCAGACGACTTCAACTAAGCCTCATACGATTGCCTCAATGCATCGCCTCATACAGACAATGTATTACCTCATTACGCATAACAAACTTTACGATTACACTTTAACCCAAAATCATTAAAGCCGTCTATGCTCTATTATTATAACACCTTACAAAAATTTCGCTAGGTATGGTGTTGATTTTGTGTACTCTTTTTCCAATCAAAAGAGCCAAAAAGGGCTAGGATAAACTATTAAAATCAAATCAATCATCAATTCTTTGACTGAAAAACATTGAATTGCTTGACAAATGGTAGAAAAA
>NZ_KV826472.1:0-1648 GCF_001835915.1 Streptococcus sp. HMSC034E12 | reverse complement strand
GTTGTCAAATCTATCGAATTCACACCGAGCGTTTGGGTAAAAGATAATCCTTATAGCTCGGAAGGCCGAGACCAGAATCGGAACATGTTTGATTTGCGGAAACAAGGAGATAAAGTCACCTACTTTTGGTATGGCGGCTATCATTCTTTCTTCGAATCAAGGATTAAGGATAAACAAGCTTCCAAAGTGCAGTTTTTTGTCGGTCAATATAAAGGTGGCAACTCAACTATCAATCAGTTAGTTACGCACCATTATCTAAATGATTTCTCCTTTTATAAATTAAACGTGCCATTCTGGCGTGATGTCCCTAACCGCTATCCGACAGGAGCAGAACTTTTTATTGATGCAACAGGAGAAGTGACCCCTGAAGAAAAAGGGCGATTGTATGTCAATAACTTATTAGCTCCTGACGATGAGATTTTGGGGACAGACTACTTTAAGGTTCCGCCCGGCAAAACAAAAGTACAGTTGCTTGTGTCGAGTTTTGCGGAAGTAGAGAGCGCACGAGCAGAAATTGAGGAGGCTTGGATTTGAGTAAAAGAAATGTACGAATTGCAATTCGTGATACAACCGACAGTCACAATGTCGGTTTTTTTGATAATAAGAGTGGTATCAAATATAACTCCGCCAATCTAACGCAGTTTTTAAAAGGCGCTTGTAGTGTCCTTGTGCTGACTTATCACTCAAAGAAAATGATTGCTCAAAGTGGACAAAAGTTAGCTTTTCGATTTAAAGATAAGGACTTTTGGCTGAATATTAACAGCGTCAAGAAAACGGGCTATAAGATTGAGTTAACAGCTTACTCATTGAGTTTGGAAGCGAACAAAGAAAAGCGTGGCCCGCACAAACCAGCCAATGCCATGACCATTAAGCAGTACATCGATTACTACGACCCTGAACACTCATTTGAGATTGGAATCAACGAAGTAGCAGACAAGTCTATCAAGCTAGAGTGGAGCGGAACAGACACGATTCTAGCTCGGCTCTATTCGGTCGCCAATAGTTTTGGCGCAGAGTTGGAATTTGTCACAGAGCTAAATGATGATTACTCGCTGAAACGTCATGTGGTTAATATTTACCGCGAGGGGAATCTCGGCAAAGACAAGACGGGTATGCCAGTTCGTGTGGGTGAAAAGCTGAAAGTCATCAATTACTCGGACAGCATGGATGACTTTTATACCGGGATTCGTCGTACTGGTAAAGACGGTCTGACGATTGCTGGGCTAAATAAAAAAATCTATGACGACAAGGGAAATTTACTCTTTTACAGTAGCGGTGATACACTCTACGCACCGCAGGCAAGAGATAAATACCCGTCTATTGCTCGAAAGACGAATGACGGGTATATCGTCAACGAAGATAGCGAAACTGAACACGCAAATAAAGAAGCGCTGTTTGGTTACATGCTGTCTGAACTCAAAAAGCACTGTGAATTAAAAGTAGATTATGAAGTAGAGGGCGCAGTAGATGGTAGCATCGGTGACAGAAAGACGCTGATTGATGCACGGCACTTTGACCCGCCACTTTATGTGCAAGCCCGAATCAGCGAACAGACAGAAGCTCTCCTAGAGACAAGCAATGTCAAAACCACCTTATCAAACTATGTCCGCAAGTCGAGTCAGATTGCCAACGAGCTATTGCAAAGAGT
>NZ_KV826471.1:0-231 GCF_001835915.1 Streptococcus sp. HMSC034E12 | reverse complement strand
CTTCGGATAGCTGTTCCATTCCTTTACCGTAGGTATATTGTTTCCCCACAGGTTGGTGGAAGCGGTGCAGTTCATCATTTCGATACCATCGCCACCAGGTTTTGACCTGACTAACATTTTTTATGCTCAGAGTCTCCATGATAACCTTATTGGACTTACCTGCTTTCTTCATTTCGATACAGGCTAACTTAGTTTCTACCGAATACGCTTTTTTGACCATAACAAAACCCT
>NZ_KV826470.1:0-209 GCF_001835915.1 Streptococcus sp. HMSC034E12 | reverse complement strand
ATCATCAACCAAAAAATTGCTCAGAAACTGATTGAGAAGGCTTCTATGACCGTCATTGCCCGCCAGCTTGCCATTTCAACTTCAACTGTCATTCGAAAGCTCAATGACTTCCGTTTTAAACATGATTTTTCTCGTCTTCCCGAGATTATGTCTTGGGATGAGTATGCCTTCACTAAGGGAAAGATGAGTTTCATTGCGCAAGATTTTGA
>NZ_KV826469.1:0-416 GCF_001835915.1 Streptococcus sp. HMSC034E12 | reverse complement strand
CTATCCCAAAAGGAGACATAGAACTTGAAGGTATTTCTGACTGGTATGACCAAACCACCATTGATTTTTTTGTCCCAGACGGAGTCGCACATACAAACGTCACAAAGGAATTTGCTTTCGTTAAAAATTCAGAGGGTATTCTAGAAGCTGAAATTGATAATCAAGGTAGCGAGGAAGTATCGGTCAACTACCGAATCAAGCTCAAACATGAATCGGGCTATGTTGGCATTGTCAGCCAATATGGCGCTATGCAGTTTGGAAAAATCGAGGAAGCAGATTTAGTGGAAGAAAAGAAAAATGTCCTCTTAGCCGCAAACGGCAAAGGGGATTTCAAGAATTGGACAGACGGCACTATTTTCTACGAGAATCAAAATAAGAAAGTGGTCACGACAATGTCTGCTGATTCTTCTTTTGGC
>NZ_KV826468.1:0-357 GCF_001835915.1 Streptococcus sp. HMSC034E12 | reverse complement strand
ATAACAACTATTGGAGCTTTATACAAAATCGACATAACTCTTGTCAATGGTATTATTGCAGCAGTTACAACATTTACGGGTACTGTGTTAGGTATCTCTAGCAATAAATATCAAAACGCGCAAAACGAACAAGCCGGCGCAAAATCAGAAGGAGAATAAGCATGAGTAGAATTGAGTCAAGTATTGCAGAAATGCGTAGATTGCAAGCAATTCCCGTGCACTATGACATGGGCGACCGTTACGGGAATGATGCAGACGGAGACGGACGTATTGAGTATGATTGTAGCTCGGCCGTTAGTCAGGCATTAGGATTGAGTCTTAATAACAACACAGAGAGCTTACAACAAGCCCTCCCTA
>NZ_KV826467.1:0-356 GCF_001835915.1 Streptococcus sp. HMSC034E12 | reverse complement strand
ATGTTGGTGCTCTATCAGTTGGTAAGCCAGTATCCGCAGCTGGTAGAAGAAGAAAGTCAGCTCTATGTTTACTATAAGACCAAGTTCCGCAATCATATCCTGGACATCCTCCGTAAACAGGAAAGTCAAAAACGCAAACTTAATCGTCAAGCTTATGAAGAAGTGAGCGAGATTGGTCACAAGCTCAGCCTAAAAGAACTATATCTGGATGAATTGGTGATTCTCCGAGACCAGCTAAATAGCTATCAAGCTCAACTGAGCCCAGAGAAACAGGAGCAGTATGAGCGCTTACTAGCCGATGAACGGTTCAAAGGCCGCCAAGCCATGATTCGAGAATTAAGAGCCTACTTAAAAGA
>NZ_KV826466.1:0-1185 GCF_001835915.1 Streptococcus sp. HMSC034E12 | reverse complement strand
TTCGAGAATTAAGAGCCTACTTAAAAGATTATAGCGATTAAGACAAGTCAGGACTTTCCCTTTTTAAAGGTCATAAAAAGCTCAATTTCAAGTAGAAGTTAGCCATTCAACAAAAAAATCTGAGGTGACTTGTAGTTTAAAACTTTATTAGGATCGTTATTAATCCAATTTTCGATGAAAGTGACTTGTTTGTGGATCGTTTTCTTAACTCCCTTAGGAAGCCATCGTCTGATAAGTCTGTTATGATTCTCGTTTGTTCCTCTTTCCCGTGAGGAGTAAGGGTACGCGTAATAGATGTTGTCCTGTGGAAATATCTCAGCTAGTCTATTAAACTCCGTTCCATTATCAGCCGTGATGAATTTGATGGTATTAGTTTCCATAAGTGCAGCGACAGCTTGATTGACCAACTGAGCAGTTTTGTCAGGGATTAGTCGGATAATCTGGTGCCGACTTCTGCGGTCAGTGAGGGTGAGAAGGCACTGATTTTTCTGCTTGGTCAGAATGACGGTATCCATCTCATAATGCCCATTTTCAAGACGTTGGTTGATGATTTCAGGTCGTCCCTCAATAGACTTCCCAACAGGTTTAAACCGCGGACTAGCCCCCTTCTTTTCAGCTTTTGGCTTTCTGGGGTAAATCAAGTCCTTGTAGGTCAGTCCTATCTGTCCATGATGAATCAAGTAGTAGATGGTAGATATGGGGACATTGACTTTCTTTGCATTTACCATCATATTTCGGGATAGTATTTCTGCTTGATATAGTGCAAGATTTTCTCCTTGATAGCCTTATCAAGTCGACCCTTTCGGACAGACTTCTTTCTAGCTGATTCGTAACGACTTTGAGCAGCATCTGCAGAATAGAGCAGTTCAAACCTTCCCTTGCGTACTTGTTGGCGAACCAGCTCACGCTTGATGCCATTATGAATAGTTTGAGGTGCTTTTCCAAGCAAGAGAGCGATTTGATGATTTGATTTTTCCTCGTCCTTCCACTTTTCAATTAAACGGCGCTCAGCTATTGTTAAGTGCTTGCCTTTTGGGGTAAATTAGTAGGCATCTTAAAGAATCTCTTTGTATTTGTGGTGAACTACAAGTATATCTCTTTGAGATGTTTTTTCATACACTCGAAGTGGCTAACTTCATTTTAGAACTTTCAATTGGAAGAAAAAGTTTAAGAAAAATAAAAAAA
>NZ_KV826465.1:0-1227 GCF_001835915.1 Streptococcus sp. HMSC034E12 | reverse complement strand
CCTTTTGGCACGACTGAAAAGCTAACGCTATTCCATTCTTCGGCTATCTCAGCCAATTCCTGCTTGACTACTTCGACTGGCTTCTTGGCTAGCTTATTCTTGTATTCGTTGCCTAGCCTGTAATGGTCGCGCTCCCAGTTCATAATCACGCGCATTTGTTCGTAGTTTTGCATTTTCATCCTCCAGCTCTTTTATTTTTAACTCCAAACGAATATTTAATAATTCCGATTTAGTTAATTCTGGCGTTAATCGTTTTAGATTGCGTTTGTGGAATAAGCGTAATTCATCGGCACTTACTCTCATTAAGTTGTCAGCGGAAAAATTAAGCTTATTACCATCGAGAAAAATCAACCCTCCTGCCATTAGAATAGCCCTTGCTCCCTCATTTCGGAGTACATTCGCAGTGTCGGCTGTAGTTCTTCGGGTTCAATTTGAAACTCTTTAAAATAAGGACTGCTTTCTGTAAGCGTTGTATTTTTTGCGCCATCTTCCACAAAAGACATCGGCAACAGCAATACAATTGGATTGTTTAATTCTTCTTTCTTTTCTCGTTCCAAAAATGCAACGATAAAATCTTGATCCCCTTTGACTCGAAACCCCCAATAATCATTGCCAACTCCACGATTTGGAGTGCGTTTTGAAGAGTATTTGACATCAATTGTCAAATTGCCAAACATAAAGTCGTAAACAGGATTATTTTTTTTAAAATAACGATTAGCGTCTACTGCGTCGGGGACTAACTTTTGGAAAAGCTCCTCTGCTTGTCCTCCTAATTTTGAAGCAACATTTCCAAACTGTATTTTATCGTGGACTTTCAAACAGCCGCTTTTCAACAATTTCATGTGCGCCACATGGACAGGCAGACCGCTACGTTTTACTGCTTCGCGAAAATCGCCATATTCCATATAAAGGTCTACTATATCCATTATCCCTCACCCTTTCCGATTAACATTTTAGGAGTTGTAACCTCTTTTGTTGAGATGATGGATAAGGTCTCTGTAACCCCCAAAGCTAATTTTTGAGTAGCTCGAATTTGACTAGCGACTTCTCCAATCGCATGAGCACGAACAATTTCTTTTTTGAGTTCTTCGTCCGTCAAACTTAGATCATTAAGTCGCTCTAGAGTCTCAAATAAAATATTATTAGCGTCTTCCAATGTATTTCTTGCCATTTATTTTCTCCATATTTTACAACTCATTATTTTGCTAACGACCGGCAAAAACGTTG
>NZ_KV826464.1:0-905 GCF_001835915.1 Streptococcus sp. HMSC034E12 | reverse complement strand
TCTGCCAAAAGAAAGATTTCAAAGTCAGAGGGCTTGTTTTCGTCCTCAATCATGTGCTTGTTGAGGGCTATCTTGCCGTCAATCCACTCAATCATTTCAATCATTTATTCAACCTCTCTAACTTCCACACCTTCGCAGTCGAATACCCAGCCAAAACCGGCGTCTTCAAGCTCTTTGCGGGTGTGTTTTCTGTTCTGTGTGTAAATGTTGTTATAAAAATGATAGTCGTCATTGTCTGTTTTCACCAGGTAATCACCTGTGTTTTTTAATTTAACTTCATATCGCTTCTCCTGCTCCACATCGTAACCGAAGAGTACAGCTTTGATGAGCTTTGTACGTGTAGAATTTTCATCGTCTTCATCATGCGTAATTTTTGCCAAAAGTCCTTCGTTCCTGTCACCGTATCCATTTTGCAATGAATAACCCCAGCCAGAACGAGATATGAAATATAATGCCTTGCGAACTTCGTGCTTATTTGACAAACCAAACGTATTAAGGTAGTCTTCCTCTTCTTTCGTCAAAACAACTTTGTTTGATTTTTCAGCTTCTACCGCCCCATCAAACTTGCCTTGTTCGTAACCCAGTGTATACTTGACTGAACCGTAGTCATTTGCGAACTCATGCATAATTTCGTCCATCCAGACTTTGCGGTCGTGTTCTGGCAACTCACGCAGCCGTGCTAGTATATTCCGAAGATATCGTGGTGCTTCTTCTGCGTGCCCGAGTTCTGATTTATTGATAGGTTCAAGATGTCGTTCTGCCGCCGTAACGAATTCATCTGCCGTTTTTACTTCATAGGAATACTTAATTTCAGCACAAGAATTTATGCTTGTAATTACCCCCTTTAAATACACTTCATCGCCTAATTTGTATTTCATTTGACTTCTCCTTTTTTAAATATCGTC
>NZ_KV826463.1:0-255 GCF_001835915.1 Streptococcus sp. HMSC034E12 | reverse complement strand
TAAGATCTAGAAAGGCCAAATTTCGTCCTTTCTTTTTTGATATTTAGGGCGATAAAAATTCGTTTTTTGAAGTTTTCAAAGTTCCGAAAACCAAATGCATTGCGCTTGATAAGTTTGATGAGATTATTAGTGGCTTCCAATTTTGCGTTGGAATAGGGTAGTTGAAGGGCGTTGACGATTTTCTCTTTATCCTTGAGGGAAGGTTTTAAAGACAGTCTGAAAAGAGGATGGAACCAGCTTAAGATTGTCCTCAAT
>NZ_KV826462.1:12091-105712 GCF_001835915.1 Streptococcus sp. HMSC034E12 | reverse complement strand
GATACCAGAGATGGAGAGGAGAATCTCGTACTCTGGTAGGGGCTGGGTCGATTTCACCATCTCATCCAGCACAGCTTGTCTACGGTCAGAAAGTCTAACCAGTTCCTGAGCATAGTAACGAACCTCTTCGATCATTGGAGAGGTTTTCTTGGTAGCACAATAAGACTGTTTGGCTAACCCAATCAGTTTATCAACGAGATACTCCACTCGTTTATCAGAAATCCGCTTTGAAGTGGATTGGTGGATGATTTCAGCTAAGTCCTCATCAGACAAGTCTAAGATGAAAGCTTTACTTGGGAATGCCCTCACCAGCTACCAGTATTGTTCACCTGTTGGCGCTGATAAAATAGACTCTATTTCTGGGAAGGTCACTTGCAGTACTTTGTGAAGCGGTTCTTAGTACGAATGGTATCCTCTGTCAGATTTTGATAGAAGCGACTCAAATCTCGCAAGTCTTGATAAACCTCCTCTTGAACATAGGTCGGTTTACGGTTCAAGATAAATTGTGACTGTGCTAACTTCTCTGCATCGATTTTATCTGTTTTACGGACACGCAAGCTGTCTAGTTATTTCTTGGCTTCCAGAGGATTGAGCCGTGTATAAGCATAGCCATTTTCCTCAAGAAATGCCTGAAGGCGCCGTGAATAGACCCCAGTGCCTCAAAGATGATTTCAGGGTGTTGAACGGTTTTTAAATCGCTCAAGAGACGTGCAAATTCAATGGTATCGTTGGACATGGTGTAGCCATGAACTTTCTCCCCATTCACTAAAATCGCTACCGCTGAGCTTGCCTTGCTCACGTCAATCCCGAAAACAACTCTCATGAAATTACCTCTTTGTCTTGAATGACTCCTTGTTTTAGTGATGTTATTTTCAATACTCGACGTTGAACGTCCCACATACTTTGATAACATTCTTCCTAAAACAGGTGTCTTGCCAGTTTTGTGTACGACGTCTAGCGTCAAAAAGACCCTCGACTTAACAAGACACCTCTACTTTAACATAAAGAAAAAGCAGTGAGGAAATCTCCCGTCGGAGATTTCTTCACTACTAATCTTAGTATGTTTTGTTTTGTGAATATTGGTCATTTAGCATTTTAGGTGATTGTATTTTGTGATATAATGATTCAAATTATCAGTAAGGGAGGAGATTAGATGATAAAGAAAGTAGGAATTGTCAGTTTATCAAGCGGGATTATAGGAGAAAGTTTCGTTAGACATGAGTTTAAGCTGGGATTGAAACGCTTGAAAGACTTGGGACTTGAAGTGACGTTTTTAGAGCATGCACAAAAGGGAATGGATTATCTGAAAGACCATCCTAAATCGAGAGCGCAAGATTTGATTCAAGCTTTTGAAGATCCTTCAATTGATATGATTTTATGTGCTATTGGTGGAGATGATACGTATCGATTGCTACCCTATTTGTTTGAAGATAACCAATTAAAAAAGGTTGTGAATCAGAAAGTATTTTTAGGTTTTTCAGACACTACCATGAATCACTTCATGCTCCATAAGTTGGGAGTGAAGACTTTTTATGGTCAGTCATTTCTTGCTGATGTTTGTGAGTTAGAGGAAGAAATGCTGCCTTATACGCTTTCATATTTTAAGGAACTGATTGGAACAGGGACTATCTCAGAAATCAGACCGAGCAATGTCTGGTATGATGAGAGGACGGATTTTAGTGAAAAAGCCTTAGGAACGAAACGGATTCGTCACGAAAATCAAGGCTTTGAATTGCTGAAAGGAAAAGCAACATTTGAAGGGGAAATTTTAGGAGGCTGTTTGGAGTCGCTTTATCAGATATTTGATAATACAAGACATGAGGATACGATTGAACTGTGTGCTCACTATCAGCTATTTCCCAGTCTTTCAGAGTGGGAAGGAAAAATTCTTTTGTTGGAAACCAGTGAGGAAAAACCAGAACCAATTTTATATCGAAAAATGCTAGAAGCCTTAAAGGCGACAGGGATTTTTTCTGTTTTAAATGGGATTCTTGTCGGAAAACCAATGGATGAAACTTATTATGGAGAATATAAACAAATCCTGCTTGATGTCATTGATACAGATATTACTATTTTATATAACTTAAATGTTGGACATGCTACCCCGAGAGCAATCATTCCTTTTGGGGTGAAAGCTCAAGTGGATGCCAACGAGCAAGTCATTCGATTTTTGAATGAATTGAAATAACTTAAAAAGTGCAGGTTGAAGAATGACCTGCATTTTGCGTGTTGTTTACGAATTTAGTATAATAGGGGAAGCAAAAGTAGAAAAGAGAAAAATATGCGAATTCGTGGTTTTGAGCTTGTTTCAAGCTTTACAAATGAAAATTTACTGCCCAAGCGTGAGACGGCTCATGCGGCTGGCTATGATTTGAAGGTAGCAGAGCGCACAGTTATTGCGCCAAAAGAGATTAAATTAGTGCCAACGGGAGTCAAGGCTTATATGCAGCCTGGTGAAGTGCTTTATCTTTATGATCGTTCATCTAATCCACGTAAAAAAGGATTGGTTTTGATTAACTCTGTGGGCGTTATTGACGGGGATTACTATGGCAATCCGGGAAATGAAGGGCACATTTTTGCGCAAATGCAGAACATTACAGATCAAGAAGTGGTTTTAGAAGAAGAAGATCGTATCGTTCAAGCTGTCTTTGTGCCGTTCTTGCTTGCTGATAATGATGAAGCAGATGGTGTGCGGACAGGTGGTTTTGGAAGTACTGGGCATTAAGAAAGAGGAATCTATCATAGCCAAGAAAAAAACGACATTTGTTTGTCAAAATTGTGAATACCATTCGCCCAAGTATCTGGGGCGTTGTCCGAATTGTGGTGCTTGGTCGTCCTTTGTTGAAGAAGTCGAAGTTACAGAGGTTAAGAATGCGCGTGTTTCGCTGACGGGTGAAAAAAGTCGCCCGATGAAGTTAGCGGAGGTGACTTCTATCAATGTCAACCGTACCAAGACAGATATGGATGAGTTTAACCGCGTCTTGGGTGGCGGCGTGGTACCAGGAAGTTTAGTTCTAATCGGAGGAGATCCCGGTATTGGGAAATCTACCCTTTTATTGCAGGTTTCGACCCAACTCTCTCACAAGGGAACGGTATTGTATGTCAGTGGGGAAGAGTCTGCTGAGCAGATTAAGTTGCGTGCGGAGCGATTAGGCGATATTGACAGTGAGTTTTATCTTTATGCCGAGACCAATATGCATCAGATTCGTGCTGAGATTGAAAAAATTAAGCCAGATTTCTTGATTATAGACTCTATTCAGACGATTATTTCGCCAGAAATTTCCAGCGTGCAAGGGTCGGTTTCACAAGTCCGAGAAGTGACAGCGGAGCTGATGCAGTTGGCAAAAACCAACAATATTGCCACCTTTATCGTGGGCCATATGACCAAGGAAGGAACGCTGGCTGGACCTAGAACCTTGGAACACATGGTGGATACGGTACTTTATTTTGAAGGTGAGCGACAGCATACTTTTCGTATTTTGCGGGCGGTCAAAAATCGCTTCGGCTCTACGAATGAAATCGGCATTTTTGAGATGCAGTCAGGTGGGCTGGTTGAAGTGCTCAATCCTAGTCAGGTTTTCTTAGAGGAGCGTTTAGATGGGGCAACAGGCTCTTCTATCGTGGTGACTATGGAGGGGACGCGTCCAATCCTTGCGGAAGTACAGGCTTTGGTGACACCGACCATGTTTGGCAATGCCAAGCGGACAACGACAGGATTGGATTTCAATCGTGCTAGTCTGATTATGGCTGTTTTGGAAAAGCGAGCAGGGTTATTATTGCAAAATCAAGATGCCTACCTCAAGTCAGCAGGCGGTGTCAAATTAGATGAGCCAGCCATTGACTTAGCTGTTGCTGTTGCAATTGCTTCTAGTTATAAAGATTTGCCAACGAATCCACAAGAATGTTTTATTGGTGAAATCGGTCTGACGGGCGAAATCCGCCGTGTCAATCGCATTGAGCAGCGTATCAATGAAGCTGCTAAGCTGGGCTTCACCAAAGTTTACGCTCCTAAAAACTCTCTGAACGGGTTGAACATTCCCGAAACTATTGAAATTATTGGTGTAACAACGATTGGTGAAGTGTTGAAGAAGGTGTTTGGGTAAGTCAGTGTAACTGAGCAGTGAATTGCTAGGTGAGACAGACGGTGGCTTCTACATTGCTAAGGAAATTCTGTAAATGATTGGAAGAATAATAAAGTTTCATCGTTTCTGTTATTTCTTTTCAACAACTATGTGGTATAATAGTAACGTTTGAAATAAAAACAGGTTTTTCCTGTTAGAAATATAAGATAAATATTAGGAGATATACAATTGGCGAATCAAATTCGTGTGCGTTATGCACCAAGTCCAACGGGACTGTTACACATTGGGAATGCGCGGACTGCGCTCTTTAATTATCTTTACGCTCGTCACTACGGCGGAACTTTTATCATTCGGATTGAAGATACTGACCGTAAACGTCATGTGGAAGACGGGGAACGTTCGCAGTTGGAAAATCTGCGTTGGTTAGGAATTGATTGGGATGAGAGCCCAGAAACGCATGAAAAATATCGCCAGTCTGAACGCTTGGACATTTACCAAAGCTATATCAATGAGTTACTTGAAAAAGGCTTGGCTTACAAATCATATGTGACGGAGGAAGAGCTGGCAGCAGAGCGTGAGCGTCAGGAAGCTGCTGGAGAAACACCTCGTTACATCAATGAATATCTGGGAATGTCTGAAGATGAAAAAGCAGCTTATATCGCAGAGCGTGAAGCAGCAGGCATTGTTCCAACAGTCCGTCTTGTGGTCAATGAATCTGGTATTTACAAGTGGAACGATCTTGTCAAAGGTGAGATTGAATTTGAAGGTGGCAACATCGGTGGTGACTGGGTTATCCAGAAAAAAGACGGCTATCCAACTTATAATTTTGCGGTTGTAGTAGATGACCATCTGATGAAAATTTCCCATGTCATTCGTGGAGATGACCACATTGCCAATACCCCTAAGCAGCTCATGGTGTACGAAGCGCTCGGTTGGGAAGCGCCACAATTTGGTCACATGACCTTGATTATTAACTCCGAAACGGGTAAGAAATTGTCCAAACGTGATACAAATACGCTTCAATTTATCGAAGATTACCGTAAGAAAGGCTACCTGCCTGAAGCCGTCTTCAACTTTATTGCCCTCCTTGGCTGGAATCCTGGCGGTGAAAATGAAATCTTCTCTCGTGAAGAATTGATCCAACTCTTTGATGAACATCGTCTCAGTAAGTCTCCGGCTGCTTTTGACCAAAAGAAATTAGACTGGATGAGCAATGAATACATTAAAAATGCGGATTTTGAAACCATTTTTGATATGGCGAAGCCTTACTTGGAAGCGGCTGGTCGTTTGACTGACAAAGCTGAAAAATTAGTTGAACTTTACAAACCACAAATGAAGTCTGTAGATGAAATCGTACCGCTCACAGACCTTTTCTTTGAAGATTTCCCAGAGCTAACGGCAGAAGAAAAAGAGTTTATGGCAGGCGAAACGGTACCAACGGTTTTGAAAGCCTTTAAAGAAAAATTGGAAGCTATGAGTGATGAAGACTTCAAGTCAGAAAATATCTTCCCGCAAATCAAAGCGGTTCAAAAAGAAACGGGGATTAAAGGCAAAAATCTCTTCATGCCAATTCGTATTGCTGTTTCAGGCGAAATGCACGGTCCAGAACTCCCAGATACCATTTACCTGCTTGGACGTGAAAAATCCATTGAGCATATTGAGAAGATGCTGAAACTTATTCAATAAGTTAACTAAAAAAACATCACAATATTTGAACTTTGTGGTGTTTTTGCTTTTATATGATGAAATGCTTGATTTTATGTTATAATACCCCTTAATACTAAATCAAAGTGAGGAATGCTTATGCCAGCTACTAAAATGACCGCACAGGAAATTATTCAGTTTATAGCGGATGCTAAGAAAAAGACAAATGTAAAAGTGACTTTTGAAGGAAAACTAGCGGGCGAAGTGCCGAATTCAGTTGTCAAATTGGGCAATGTTCTCTTTGGTGACTGGGAGAAAATTAAACCTCTTTTGGTTAACCTAGAAGAGAATAAAACCTATGTGGTGGAGCAGGATGCTCGAAATTCTGCCGTGCCGCTGTTAGACAAGCGTGAGGTCAATGCTCGGATTGAGCCAGGAGCTATTATCCGCGACCAGGTGGAAATCGGTGATAATGCTGTGATTATGATGGGAGCTGTTATCAATATCGGAGCTGAAATTGGTGCTGGAACGATGATTGATATGGGAGCCGTTTTGGGTGGTCGAGCTATTGTTGGAAAAAACAGCCACGTGGGTGCTGGGACTGTTCTTGCCGGTGTCATTGAGCCTGCCAGCGCAGATCCTGTCCGAGTGGGGGACAATGTCTTGATAGGGGCCAATGCTGTCGTTATTGAAGGAGTGCAGATTGGCAATGGTTCTGTCGTCGCTGCAGGGGCTATTGTGACGAAAGATGTGCCAGAAAATGTTGTTGTAGCCGGTGTGCCTGCGCGTGTGATTAAGAAAATTGATGAACAAACCCAGCAGAAAACAGCATTGGAAGACGCTCTTCGGACACTTTAAAGAGGGAAATGTATGATTGATTATCAAAAAATTCGCCGAGACTTGCATCAAATTCCGGAAATTGGACTGGAAGAGTATAAGACTCATGCCTATCTGATGAGAATAATTGATGAGTTGACTGCTGGCTTGGATTTCGTTGAGATTCGGACTTGGCGTACGGGAATTTTGGTCTTTGTCAAAGGCAGTACACCTGCTAAGACGATTGGCTGGCGGACAGATATTGATGGTTTGCCGATTGTTGAGGAGACAGGGTTTGCCTTTGCTAGTCAACATGAGGGACGTATGCATGCCTGTGGGCATGATATGCACATGACAATCGCTCTGGGTTTGTTGGAGCAACTAACTACTGAGCAGCCTAAGAATAATCTACTTTTTCTTTTCCAACCAGCTGAGGAAAATGAAGCTGGGGGCATGCTGATGTATGAGGACGAAGCCTTTGGTGACTGGTTGCCAGATGAATTTTATGGGCTTCATGTTCGGTCTGATCTCAAGGTAGGAGATATTGCTACGAATACCAGTACACTTTTTGCAGGGACTTGTGAAGTCAAATTAACCTTTAAGGGCAAGGGTGGTCATGCTGCATTTCCACATAATGCTAATGACGCTTTGGTAGCAGCCAGCTATTTTATCACTCAGGTTCAGACCATTGTGAGTCGCAATGTGGATCCAATTGAAGGAGCTGTCGTCACCTTTGGCGAATTCCATGCTGGAACGACGAATAATGTGATTGCTGAAACTGCTTTTTTGCATGGAACCATTCGAACGTTGACGCAGGAGATGAATTTGCTCACTCAAAAACGCTTGCGGGAAATCGCTGAAGGAGTAGCGCAGTCGTTTGGTGTAGAGCTTGAGTTGGAGCTGAAACAAGGCGGTTATCTTCCTGTGGAAAATCATCCTGAATTAGCTGCTCAATGCATGAATTTTTTCCAAAAAGAGAATGGCGTGCACATGATTGATATTTCACCCGCAATGACCGGTGAGGACTTTGGCTATCTGCTCAGTAAAGTCAAGGGTGTGATGTTCTGGCTGGGAATTGATAGTCCTTACGCACTTCATCATCCTAAAATGGCGCCAGATGAAGCAGCGCTGCCTTTTGCTATTGAAAAATTTGGGAAGTTTTTAAGTGCAAAAGTTAATGAATAATGGGCTGAGAATGTTGATAATGTTTCTGATTGAGGAGAAGATAAATGAAGGCAGATTTGCGCAAAACTATAGTCAGAAAAATGAAAGAGCAGGAATTGATAGTAAAACAGCAGAGAGATGCTTTGCTCACTCAGTACTTGCTGGAATCTTCTGCTTATCAACAAGCTAGAACAGTTGCTACTTATTTATCTTTGCCACACGAGTTTGATACAAGGATTTTCATCAGGCAGGCTCAAGCAGATGACAAGCGGGTTTTGGTCCCTAAGACTTATCCCGAAGGGCGCATGACTTTTGTAGATTATAATCCCAATGACTTGGAATTGACTGTTTTTGGTATCTGGGAACCAAGAAGTGAACGAGCGGTGGAAAAATCTCATATTGATTTGATACATGTTCCGGGTGTTGCTTTTAACAAAAAAGGCTATCGGATTGGCTATGGAGGCGGCTATTATGACCGCTATTTGGCTGATTTTAAAGGGATGACAGTAAGTACAATTTATCCTTACCAGTTAGTTGATTTTCAACCAGACAATTGTGATATTCCCGTTCAGGAGGTATTGATTTGTGAATAAAATTTATGATAAACGTTATCCAGTGACGAGTTTATTGTTGCTTATCACGACAGGAGTTTTCCTAACAATGTTTCTGTTGCGTGGCTTTAATTATGCTAGTACCCAAACGATTTATGAATTTGGGGCAATGAATGGTCGAACGATTCAATATTTTCCAAGTCAGATTTGGCGCTTGGTATCGGCGATTTTTGTTCATATCGGCTTGGAGCATTTTGTGATGAATATGATTACGCTGTATTTTATCGGACGACAATCTGAGCATATTTTTGGCTCGTGGAATTTTCTGTTTCTTTATCTGATGTCTGGTATTTTAGGAAATGTCTTTGTCTTCTTTTTCACTCCAAGTGCTGTGGCTGCAGGTGCCTCTACATCTTTGTTTGGGATTTTTGGTGCTATTATTACTTTGCGCTATGCGGTGCGAAATCCTTACATTCAGCAACTTGGTCAGTCATACTTAGTTCTTCTAGTTATGAACTTGGTGTTGAGCTTGACACCGGGAATTAGTCTGGCAGGACACTTAGGTGGTGCAGTCGGAGGCGCTCTCTGTGCTGTTATTTTTCCAGTCTGTGGGGAAAGAAGAGCTTATCAAGTGGGACAACGGTTATTGGCGTTGATTGCTTATATTGTTTTAGCTTTGGGAATGATTTGGTTAGCTTTTAATCGAGGCATATAAAAAGAGGTTGAATAGACTGCTGTATCTCGCAGCAATCTGTTTCTACCTCTTTTTCGTTTATTTTTGTTGGCCAACTAAAATCTTTGCAGCAATCGTGATGCCAGTTAATGGTGACCAATCTATTTTATCAATGTCAATATTAAAGAGAAGCGGTGTCATATGAAGAAGTGCCGCTTTTTCGTTTTCTCTCAAGTTGAAAGTGGCTGCAACGTCATAAGAATTTGTAATGGTAAAGGCTTCTTCAAAATGCTCAATGATTTTGTGATTGGAATAATTCGTGTTTGTTAATTTATCAGCTACAATACCTCGGATTTCTTGCAAGTGTTGGCTATTGGGAATAACTTTAATCAGCAAGCCGTTTTTCTGCAATACACGCTGAAATTCTTGGTAATTGGCAGGAGAGAAGATGTCTAAAATCATATCCATGCTAGCATCTTGAATAGGGATGTGTGCCAGATCTCCAACAAACCAATTTACCGTCAGGCTGTGGTCACTTTTGGCTGCTAGTTGAATAGACTCTTTTGACAAATCGAATGCATAGATATGTTTATCTGGCAATTGTGCTTGCAAATTTCGAGCATAATAGCCTTCTCCGCAACCAATGTCCAGCAGATTACCATGTTGTGGTAAAGATGATAAAATTTCTAGTAATTTCTTCAAAATTGGCTGGTAAAATCCTGCTTCGAGAATCAATTGTCGATTTTTAAAGTTGGATTTATCGTAGTCTTTTGATTGCTTCACCTGTGGAGCCAAGTTGACATAGCCAAACTTTGCCAAGTCGAAGGAATGATGGTTCTTGCATTTGAGACTATTTTCTGATAAAAACAAGGCTTGCTGACAAAAAGGGCAAGCAAAGAAAGTAGCTGTTTCAAAACGTTTAAGTTTGGATTTCATGCGTTTTCTCTTTCATAAATTTCTCTGACTAGTGTAACATGTGAGAAATGCTTTGACAAGTAGATAAAGAAAGGGAATTTTAAAATGAACCACACTTTTAAAGCGGTTGGAGCTAAAGCAAGCACTATGGTAATATGCTTTTTGCTAAGTAAGAATGAAAAGAAGCTGGAGCGAAAAGTCTCCAGCTTCAAAGTATATAGCGCAATAGACCAACGATGTAGTAGTTGATTGCTCTCTTTCCTATTTAGTAAGTCAAAACAAAATATTTTTTCTTACCACGACGTATAACGGTGAGTTCATTTTCTAATTTGTCAGCGTCCGTTAATCTGTAGTCAAGGGCTTGAATGCGCTCACCATTGACATAAATAGCACCATTTTGGACATCTTCACGCGCTTGGCGTTTAGAATTGACAACGCCAGCTGTTACCAAAAGCTCTACGATATTGAGATTGTCATCTGCGTTCACTTGATAATTTGGCACACCACGGAGACCTTGTTTCAGCTCTTTGACAGAAAGATTTTTGATATTTCCGGCAAAAAGCTGCTCGGTGATATTGAGTGCTTCTTTGTAGGCTTTTTCACCGTGCACGAGTGTAACGACTTCTCGCGCTAAGATTTTTTGTGCCAAACGTTCATGTGGAGCTGCTTCAAATTGTTTCCCGATTTCTTCGATTTCATCAAGCGGAAGAAGAGTGAAAATTTTAAGGAAACGAACGGCATCAGCGTCCATGACATTCATCCAGAATTGGTACATTTCGTAAGGACTGGTCTTATCAGCATTGAGCCATACAGCGTTGCCTTCTGACTTACCAAATTTCTTACCGGTTGCGTCTGTGATAAGGGGCACTGTAATAACGTGAGCTGTTTTGTCTGCCTTCCGACGAAGCAGTTCAGTACCAGCAGTCATATTGCCCCATTGGTCAGAACCACCGATTTGTAAAGTAACACCGTATTGGCGATTTAGCTCAAAAAAGTCATAGCCTTGCATGATTTGGTAAGCAAACTCGGTATAAGAAATCCCTGTTTCAATTCGTTTTTTTACGGATTCTTTACTCATCATGTAGTTGACGGTGAAATATTTTCCGACATCGCGCAGAAAGTCAATAAAACTAATATCAGAGAACCAGTCGTAGTTGTTGACCATTTCAGCCTTGTTGTCACCATTTTCAAAGTCAAGAAAACGAGATACTTGCGCTTGAATGCTCCGTACCCAGCCCTCAACTGTGTCTTTTGTTTGTAAACTCCGCTCGGTATCTTTAAATGATGGATCGCCAATTAAGCCAGTTGCACCGCCGACGAGAGCGTAGGGTTTGTGACCTGCCAACTGTAAATGTTTCATGACAAGGATTGGTACAAGATGACCGAGGTGCAGGCTGTCAGCTGTTGGATCATAGCCAGAATAAAAACTAACATTTCCTTCCGCTAAGGCTTTGCGCAACGCTTCTTCGTCAGTTGTTTGAAAAACCAAACCACGTTCTTTTAGCTCATCAAAAATGTGCATGTCTGTCTCTCCTTTATAAAATTTCTAGTTATTGTAACATTGTATCACAAACAGCCATTAGAATGTAGTAAAATTGCAAAAATAATTTAAAAAAACAATGATTATAGCCAAGGATTTCCTTTCCTGTTGTCAGAAGTTTCATAAATTTGCTATAATAGTCAGAGAAAGTTCAAGGAGAAAGAATGAGTAAACAAGTTTTTGAAAAGATCAAACGATTGTTTGAAAAACTTTTTCAAACGAAGCGTCCGAGCAAAAATGAAAAAGAAAGCTGGACACTTTGGAGTGTTGGCGGGACTGTCCTTCGTACTCTGAAATTATTATCAAATGTCTTTTTTGTGTTTGTTCTTTTAGGTTGCTTGTTTGGCGGAGGAATTGCATTAGGCTATGGTGCACGAATCTTTGACAAGGTTGAAACTCCTAAAAAAGAAGAGTTCATCAAAAAAATTCAAGATATTTCAACCATTTCTGAATTAAAATATGCTGACGGCAGCTCCATTTCAGCCATTGATAGTGATTTGTTGCGAGTGCCAATTAAGAGTAAAGATATTTCTGACAATGTTAAAAAAGCGGTCATTGCGACAGAAGATGAGAATTTTCGGAAGCACAATGGGGTTGTCACAAAAGCTGTTTTGCGGGCTACGCTAGGATCTGTTGTAGGGATTGGTTCCTCAAGTGGTGGTTCTACCTTAACACAACAGTTAATCAAGCAACAAGTTGTCGGCGATGCTCCAACCTTTAGTCGTAAAGCATCAGAAATCATTGATGCGTTGGCTTTAGAACGCTACATGAGCAAAGACGATATTTTAACGACTTATTTGAATGTGGCACCGTTTGGGAGAAATAACAAAGGGCAAAATATTGCTGGTGTGGAAGAAGCTGCACAAGGAATTTTTGGAGTTCCTGCCAGCAAATTGACAATTCCTCAAGCAGCTTTTATTGCCGGTTTACCACAAAGTCCGATTGTTTACTCTCCTTATGCAGCTGACGGTAGCCTGAAAAGTGCTAAAGATATGACTTTTGGTCTCAATCGTTCGAAAAATGTTATTTACAATATGTACCGGACAGGTGCGATTAGTAAAGACGAGTACCAATTGTATAAAGATTATGATTTAAAACGAGACTTTTTACCAAGTGATACGACTTCAGCAAGAACACATGACTATCTATATTACGTTGCTATGAAAGAAGCTCAAAAAGCAATGTATGATTACTTAATCAAACGTGACAATGTTTCACAGCAAGAGTTGAAAAATGATGCAACAGTGAAAGCTTACAGAGAACTAGCTGCGAAAGAGTTGAGTGAAGGCGGCTACACTGTCACCACAACTATTAATAAGAATGTGCATAATGCAATGCAAAATGCAGTAGCTAATTTTGGTAGTGTCTTAGATGATGGAACAGGTGCAGTCGAATCTGGGAATGTCCTCATGGATAATCGTACAGGAGCTATTTTGGGGTTTGTGGGAGGACGTGATTATGCTTCTAACCAGAACAACCATGCATTTGATACAGAGCGCTCACCAGGCTCAACCATTAAGCCGATTTTAGCCTATGGTATTGCCATAGACCAAGGGCTTATGGGAAGTGCCAGTATGCTGTCTAACTACCCTGCAAATTTCTCTAGCGGTGAGCCAATTATGCACGTAGATAGCCGTGGTACAGCCATGATGGATTTGCAGGAAGCTTTGAATACTTCTTGGAACATTCCAGCTTATTGGACTTATAAATTGCTTCGTGACAAAGGAGTTAATGTCCAAGGGTACATGGAGAAAATGGGCTATCAAATTGAAAATTATGATATTGAAAGTCTGCCAATGGGAGGAGGTATTGAAGTATCTGTCGCCCAACACACCAATGGTTTCCAAACTTTAGCCAATAATGGGGCATACCAAGAGCGCTATATGATTGAAAAGATTACGACAAAAAACGGGAAAGCTGTCTATGAACACAAAGCAAAACCTGTTCAGGTTTACTCTAAGGCAACGGCGACGATTATGCAAAGTCTTATGCGTGGGGTATTGAGTTCGGGTGCTACGACGACCTTCAAATCTCGTTTAACGCAGATTAATAGCGGTTTAGCTAGTGCTGATTGGATTGGGAAAACGGGTACGACTAACAGTAATGGTGACATGTGGCTCATGGTATCCACTCCTAAATTAACGTTAGGTGGTTGGATTGGTCATGACAATAATGCTTCAATGGCAGCTTTGACTGGTTACAACAACAATGCGCAGTATATGGCTCAACTAGTAAATGCAATTTATCAAGCCGACCCAAGTCTCTGGGGAGTTGGTGACAAGTTCAATCTAGATTCTAGTGTCATTAAGTCCAATGTTCTTAAAGCAACGGGTGAACGAGCTGGCGCAGTAACAGTCAATGATCGCAGTATGAACCTGACCGGACAGACAGTTACTAGCTATTGGGCAAAAAACGGTGCTCCGATGACTACCTATAAATTTGGAATCGGTGGTACAGATAGTGATTATCAAAAAGCTTGGGCAGCACTTTTAGGCGGACGCTAAATAAAGGTAAATAAAAACACTTTCATAAGTAAAAAACTTGAAAAGCAGAGTTAAATAAGGTATAATATTACTAATAATTTGTCGTCTGCTTTATTTGAAATATTGTCCATATAAAGCTTACAGCAGTTAAATCATACTTTTAGAGTCAGATTTAGCTGCTCTTTTTGTGCCTATTTTTGGGATCTTTGTCGTTTGTCATCAAAACTTAAAGATTCTGAAAATTACTCAAAAAGGATAAATGAATATTGCTACTCTATCATGTAATAGAGAATGTAGAAAGAAGAAGGAGTAAAAAACTTGGCAGGACATGAAGTTCAATACGGGAAACACCGTACTCGTCGTAGTTTTTCAAGAATCAAGGAAGTTCTTGATTTACCAAATTTGATTGAAATCCAGACAGATTCATTCAAAGATTTTCTTGACCATGGTTTGAAAGAAGTATTTGAAGATGTACTTCCTATCTCAAACTTTACAGATACAATGGAGCTAGAGTTTGTTGGTTATGAAATTAAAGAATCTAAATACACTTTAGAAGAAGCACGTATCCATGATGCCAGCTATTCTGCACCTATTTTTGTGACGTTCCGTTTAATCGATAAAGAAACCGGCGAAATCAAGACGCAAGAAGTCTTCTTTGGCGATTTTCCAATCATGACAGAAATGGGAACGTTTATCATCAACGGTGGTGAGCGGATTATCGTATCACAGCTCGTTCGTTCTCCAGGTGTTTACTTCAATGATAAAGTAGACAAAAATGGGAAGGTTGGGTATGGTTCAACCGTCATTCCAAACCGTGGAGCTTGGTTAGAGCTGGAAACAGACTCAAAAGATATTGCTTATACTCGGATTGACCGTACTCGTAAGATTCCGTTTACGACACTTGTTCGTGCGCTTGGTTTTTCTGGCGATGATGAAATCTTTGACATTTTCGGCGACAGCGATCTCGTTCGCAACACGATTGAAAAGGATATTCATAAAAATCCAATGGATTCACGTACGGATGAAGCGCTTAAAGAAATCTATGAACGTCTTCGTCCAGGTGAGCCTAAAACAGCTGATAGTTCACGTAGTCTATTGGTCGCTCGTTTCTTTGATCCACATCGTTACGACTTGGCGGCAGTTGGTCGTTATAAAATCAATAAAAAATTAAACATTAAAACACGTTTGTTAAATCAAACGATTGCAGAGCCTTTGATAGATCCAGAAACAGGTGAAATCTTGGTTGAAGCTGGAACGGTTATGACGCGTAGTGTCATTGATAGTATTGCAGACTATTTGGATGGAGATTTGAATAAAATTACTTATATTCCAAATGATGCAGCTGTATTGACAGATCCAGTCGTTCTTCAAAAATTTAAAGTCGTGGCACCAACTGATCCAGATCGCGTGGTAACTATTATTGGGAATGCTAATCCAGACGACAAGGTTCGTGTTGTAACTCCTGCGGATATCCTTGCAGAGATGAGCTATTTCCTCAACTTGGCAGAAGGTATCGGTCGTGTGGATGATATCGACCACCTTGGAAATCGTCGTATCCGTGCAGTTGGTGAATTGCTTGCAAACCAAGTACGTCTTGGACTTTCTCGTATGGAACGTAATGTCCGTGAACGTATGTCTGTTCAGGACAATGAAGTTTTGACACCGCAACAAATTATCAACATCCGCCCAGTCACAGCAGCTATCAAAGAATTCTTTGGTTCATCTCAATTGTCTCAATTCATGGACCAACACAACCCACTTTCTGAGTTGTCTCACAAACGTCGTTTGTCAGCCTTAGGACCTGGTGGTTTGACTCGTGACCGTGCTGGATATGAAGTGCGTGACGTGCACTATACCCACTATGGTCGTATGTGCCCGATTGAAACGCCTGAAGGACCAAACATTGGTTTGATCAATAACTTGTCTTCTTATGGTCATTTGAATAAATATGGATTTATCCAAACGCCGTATCGTAAAGTGAATCGTGAAACAGGTCTGGTCACCAATGAAATCGTTTGGTTGACAGCGGACGAAGAAGATGAATTTATCGTAGCGCAAGCAAATTCTAAATTAACAGAAGATGGTCGTTTTGCAGAAGCGATTGTCATGGGACGTCACCAAGGGAACAACCAAGAATTTCCTTCAGATCAAGTAGACTTCATGGATGTATCGCCTAAGCAGGTAGTTGCGGTTGCGACAGCATGTATTCCTTTCCTTGAAAATGACGACTCAAACCGTGCTCTCATGGGTGCCAACATGCAACGTCAGGCGGTACCGTTGATTGATCCGCATGCACCATATGTTGGTACTGGTATGGAATACCAAGCAGCTCATGACTCTGGTGCGGCGATTATTGCCCAACACGACGGTAAAGTTGTGTATTCTGATGCAGCCAAAGTTGAAGTTCGTCGTGAAGACGGTTCACTTGATGTCTATCATATTACGAAATTCCGCCGTTCTAACTCAGGTACTTCTTACAACCAACGCACGCTGGTAAAAGTTGGCGATATAGTTGAAAAAGGTGATTTTATCGCAGACGGACCTTCTATGGAAAAAGGTGAAATGGCACTTGGACAAAATCCAATCGTTGCTTATATGACATGGGAAGGTTACAACTTTGAAGATGCCGTTATCATGAGTGAACGTTTAGTGAAAGACGATATTTACACATCTGTTCACTTGGAAGAATTTGAATCAGAAACACGTGATACAAAGCTCGGACCTGAAGAAATCACGCGCGAAATTCCAAACGTCGGGGAAGATGCTTTGAGAGACCTTGACGAGATGGGAATTATCCGCATTGGTGCTGAGGTAAAAGAAGGCGACATTCTTGTCGGTAAAGTAACGCCGAAAGGTGAAAAAGACTTATCCGCTGAAGAACGCCTGCTTCATGCAATTTTTGGTGATAAGTCTCGTGAAGTGCGTGATACCTCCCTTCGTGTACCACACGGTGGTGCAGGTGTTGTCCGTGATGTGAAAATCTTTACTCGTGCGAACGGTGATGAATTGCAATCCGGTGTCAACATGTTGGTACGTGTTTATATCGCTCAAAAACGGAAAATCCGCGTTGGAGATAAGATGGCTGGACGCCACGGAAACAAAGGGGTTGTTTCCCGCATTGTTCCAGTTGAGGATATGCCGTATCTTCCAGACGGGACACCAGTTGATATCATGTTGAATCCTCTTGGGGTGCCGTCACGTATGAATATCGGACAAGTTATGGAATTGCACCTCGGTATGGCTGCTCGCAACCTTGGTATCCACATTGCAACGCCAGTCTTTGACGGAGCTAGCTCAGATGATCTTTGGGAAACCGTTCGTGAAGCAGGTATGGATAGCGATGCTAAGACAATCCTTTATGATGGACGTACTGGAGAACCGTTTGATAACCGTGTGTCCGTTGGTGTCATGTACATGATCAAACTCCACCACATGGTTGATGATAAGCTCCATGCCCGTTCCGTTGGTCCTTATTCAACCGTTACGCAACAACCTCTTGGCGGTAAAGCACAGTTTGGTGGACAACGTTTTGGAGAAATGGAAGTTTGGGCTCTTGAAGCCTACGGTGCTTCTAATGTCCTTCAAGAAATCTTGACTTACAAGTCAGATGACATCAATGGTCGTTTGAGAGCTTATGAAGCCATTACCAAAGGTAAGCCAATTCCAAAACCAGGTGTTCCAGAATCCTTCCGTGTCCTTGTAAAAGAATTGCAATCACTTGGTCTTGACATGCGTGTCCTTGATGAAGACGACAATGAAGTAGAACTTCGTGACTTGGATGAAGGCATG
Organism: Streptococcus sp. HMSC034E12; assembly: GCF_001835915.1. NCBI lineage: Bacteria > Bacillati > Bacillota > Bacilli > Lactobacillales > Streptococcaceae > Streptococcus > Streptococcus sp. HMSC034E12. The sequence continues at coordinate 88,055 of NZ_KV826462.1, read as the reverse complement.
GATGACGATGTGATTCACGTAGATGACCTTGAAAAAGCGCGTGAAAAAGCAGCGAAAGAAGCAAAAGCCGCTTTTGATGCTGAAGGGAAAGAATAAGAACTGATTCAATAGATAATAAAGAAAGGTAAGAAATAGTGGTTGATGTAAATCGTTTTCAAAGTATGCAAATCACCCTAGCTTCTCCTAGTAAAGTCCGCTCTTGGTCTTATGGAGAAGTGAAGAAACCTGAAACAATTAACTACCGCACACTAAAACCAGAACGCGAAGGGCTTTTTGATGAAGTCATCTTTGGTCCTACGAAAGACTGGGAATGTGCGTGTGGAAAATATAAACGGATTCGTTATAAAGGAATCATTTGTGACCGTTGTGGTGTTGAAGTAACTCGTACTAAAGTTCGTCGTGAACGTATGGGACATATTGAGTTGAAAGCACCTGTTTCTCATATTTGGTATTTTAAAGGAATCCCAAGCCGAATGGGCTTGACCTTGGACATGAGCCCTCGTGCCCTTGAGGAAGTCATCTATTTTGCAGCTTATGTGGTGATTGATCCTAAAGATACACCACTTGAGCACAAATCCATTATGACGGAGCGGGAGTATCGTGAACGCTTACGTGAATATGGTCAAGGCTCCTTTGTTGCAAAAATGGGTGCTGAAGCAATTCAAGATCTCTTGAAACAAGTAGATTTGGAAAAAGAAATTGCAGAGCTCAAAGATGAATTAAAAACGGCAACTGGACAAAAACGTGTCAAGGCTATTCGTCGTTTGGATGTTTTAGATGCCTTTCAAAAATCTGGTAACAAGCCAGAATGGATGGTCTTAAACATCTTGCCAGTTATTCCGCCAGACTTACGTCCAATGCTTCAGTTGGACGGTGGACGTTTTGCCTCTTCTGACCTGAACGACCTTTACCGTCGTGTTATCAATCGGAATAATCGTTTAGCACGTCTTTTGGAACTAAATGCTCCTGGAATCATCGTGCAAAATGAAAAGCGGATGTTGCAAGAAGCGGTTGATGCTTTGATTGACAATGGTCGTCGTGGTCGTCCTATTACTGGACCAGGTAGCCGCCCGCTCAAATCATTGAGCCACATGCTCAAAGGAAAACAAGGTCGTTTCCGTCAAAACTTGCTGGGTAAACGGGTTGACTTCTCAGGACGTTCGGTTATTGCAGTTGGTCCGACACTCAAGATGTACCAATGTGGTGTGCCACGTGAAATGGCTATTGAACTCTTCAAACCATTTGTCATGCGTGAAATTGTCGCGCGTGATATTGTGCAAAATGTCAAAGCTGCTAAGCGCTTGGTAGAACGGAATGATGAACGCATCTGGGATATTTTAGAAGATGTGATTAAAGAACACCCAGTGCTCCTTAACCGCGCACCGACGCTTCACAGATTAGGAATTCAAGCATTTGAGCCAGTCTTGATTGACGGGAAGGCTCTTCGTTTGCACCCACTTGTGTGTGAGGCTTATAATGCCGACTTTGACGGAGACCAAATGGCTATCCACGTGCCCTTGTCAGAAGAAGCTCAAGCAGAAGCACGGATTCTCATGCTGGCAGCCGAACACATTCTCAATCCAAAAGACGGGAAGCCAGTAGTAACCCCTTCACAGGATATGGTCTTGGGGAACTACTACCTGACTATGGAAGAAGCTGGTCGTGAAGGAGAAGGAATGGTCTTTAAAGACCGTGATGAAGCTGTAATGGCTCTCCGTAATGGCTATGTTCACTTACATACGCGTGTTGGGATTGCAACGGATAGTTTAAACAAACCATGGACAGAAAATCAAAAACACAAGATCCTCTTGACAACAGTGGGTAAGATTCTTTTTAATGATATCATGCCAGATGAATTGCCATATTTGCAAGAACCAAATGCTTCAAACATGGCAGAAGGTGTGCCAGCTAAGTATTTCTTAGAACCTGGTCAAGATGTCAAAGAAGCTATCAGTAAGCTAGAATTAAATGTACCATTCAAGAAGAAAAATCTTGGGAATATCATTGCTGAAATCTTCAAACGTTTCCGTACAACTGAAACATCTGCTTTCCTTGACCGTCTGAAAGATCTCGGCTATCATCATTCAACGTTAGCAGGCTTGACAGTAGGGATTGCTGATATTCCGGTTGTTGAAGATAAGGCAGAAATTATCGAAGAGTCTCACAAATGTGTGGAACAAATCACCAAACAATTCCGCCGTGGTATGATTACAGACGATGAACGCTACAATGCAGTTACTGCTGAATGGCGTGCAGCTCGTGAAAAATTGGAAAAACGTTTGGTTGCCAACCAAGATCCTAAGAATCCAATCGTTATGATGATGGATTCTGGAGCCCGTGGTAACATTTCTAACTTCTCACAACTTGCTGGTATGCGTGGTTTGATGGCTGCTCCTAATGGCCGTATCATGGAATTACCTATTCTATCTAACTTCCGTGAAGGTTTGTCTGTTTTGGAAATGTTCTTCTCTACTCACGGTGCTCGTAAAGGGATGACTGATACAGCCCTTAAAACAGCTGACTCAGGTTATCTGACTCGCCGTTTGGTTGATGTGGCGCAAGATGTGATTATCCGTGAAGACGACTGTGGAACCGATCGTGGTCTTGTTATCCGCTCAATTACTGATGGTAAAGAAATGATTGAACCATTAGAAGAACGCTTGATTGGTCGTTATACGAAGAAATCTGTTAAACATCCTGAAACAGGCGAAATCATCGTTGGTCCAGATGTATTAATTACAGAAGATATGGCGCATGAAATTGTTAGCGCTGGTGTCGAAGAAGTCACTATTCGCTCTGTCTTTACATGTAATACACGTCATGGAGTTTGCCGTCGTTGTTACGGTATCAACCTGGCAACGGGCGATGCGGTTGAAGTCGGTGAGGCGGTCGGAACGATTGCTGCTCAATCTATCGGTGAACCTGGTACACAGCTTACAATGCGTACTTTCCACACGGGTGGTGTTGCGTCTAATACCGATATCACACAAGGTCTTCCTCGTGTTCAAGAAATCTTTGAAGCCCGCAATCCGAAAGGGGAAGCAGTTATTACTGAAGTTAAAGGCGAAGTAACTGCAATTGAAGAAGACGCTTCTACTCGGACTAAGAAAGTCTTTGTTAAAGGTGCAACTGGTGAAGGGGAATATGTAGTACCATTTACAGCTCGTATGAAAGTAACAGTAGGGGATAAAATCTCTCGTGGCGCTGCTCTGACAGAAGGATCTATCCAGCCTAAGCACTTGCTGGCTGTTCGTGATGTCTTGTCTGTTGAAACTTACTTGCTTGCTGAAGTACAAAAAGTTTACCGTAGCCAAGGGGTAGAAATCGGTGACAAACACATTGAGGTAATGGTTCGCCAGATGATTCGCAAAGTGCGTGTCATGGATCCAGGAGATACAGATCTTCTCATGGGTACACTCATGGATATCACAGACTTTACTGATGCTAACCGAGATGTGGTTATCTCTGGAGGAGTTCCTGCGACTGCTCGTCCAGTCCTCATGGGAATTACTAAAGCATCTCTTGAAACAAACAGTTTCTTGTCAGCTGCTTCCTTCCAAGAAACCACTCGTGTCCTTACAGACGCGGCTATCCGTGGTAAGAAAGACCACTTGCTTGGTCTCAAGGAAAATGTTATTATTGGTAAAATTATCCCAGCTGGTACAGGTATGGCTCGTTACCGTAACCTTGAACCGCAAGCTGTCAATGAAGTTGAAATTATCGAAGATACAACTGTAACAGAACCTGTGGAAGAAACCACTCCAGTAGAATAATAAAGAGTCGAGCCTTCTCGGCTCTTTATTATTTAGATTTCATATTTTAGTCAAATTATTTTGTGAAAACTTTCTTTATATCAAGAAAACTTTTAGAAAATATGATATAATAGTTTCGTATAAAATAGAAAAAGGAGTTTTTGTAACATGGCAAAACTTACTGTTAAAGACGTTGAATTGAAAGGCAAAAAAGTCCTTGTTCGCGTTGATTTCAATGTGCCGCTTAAAGACGGAGTTATCACAAACGACAACCGTATCTCAGCTGCTCTTCCAACAATCAAGTATATCCTTGAACATGGTGGACGTGCTATTCTTTTCTCTCACCTTGGACGTGTGAAAGAAGAAGCTGATAAAGAAGGAAAATCTCTTGCACCAGTTGCGGATGATTTAGCTAAAAAATTAGGTCAAGATGTTGCTTTCCTTCCAGGAGTAACTCGTGGAGCAGATCTTGAAGCGGCTATCAATGCCCTTAAAGATGGTGAAGTTCTTCTTGTTGAAAACACTCGTTTTGAAGATGTTGACGGCAAGAAAGAATCTAAAAACGATCCAGAACTTGGTAAATATTGGGCAAGCCTTGGAGACGGCATCTTTGTAAATGATGCATTTGGTACAGCTCACCGTGCTCACGCATCTAACGTAGGTATCTCAGCAAACGTTGAGAAAGCAGTTGCAGGTTTCCTTCTTGAAAACGAAATTGCTTATATCAAAGAAGCTGTTGAAAATCCAGTTCGTCCATTCGTAGCCATCCTTGGTGGTTCTAAAGTATCAGACAAGATTGGTGTTATCGAAAATCTTCTTGAAAAAGCTGATAAAGTCCTTATCGGTGGCGGTATGACGTATACTTTCTACAAAGCACAAGGTATCGAAATCGGTAGCTCACTTGTAGAAGAAGATAAATTAGATATTGCAAAAGCTCTCCTTGAAAAAGCAAACGGTAAACTCATTTTGCCAGTTGACTCAAAAGAAGCCAATGCTTTTGCGGACTATACTGAAGTAAAAGACACCGAAGGTGAAGCGGTAGACCCAGGTTTCTTAGGTCTTGATATCGGTCCTAAATCAATCGCTAAGTTTGAACGAGAATTGACTGGTGCGAAAACAGTTGTTTGGAATGGTCCAATGGGTGTCTTTGAAAATCCTGACTTCCAAGCTGGTACAATCGGTGTCATGGATGCTATCGTGAAACAACCAGGCGTGAAATCTATTATCGGTGGTGGTGACTCAGCAGCGGCAGCTATCAACCTTGGTCGTGCAGACAAATTCTCATGGATTTCTACAGGCGGAGGCGCAAGCATGGAGCTTCTTGAAGGTAAAGTATTGCCAGGATTGGCTGCTCTTACAGAAAAATAAGGCGGTCAGTCAGAAATCTATGATTTCGTTGAGTGTCATTTCTGATTTTTAGGGGACAACTTCAACTCATCTACTGGAAGAGTTGAACCCTGCAAGGCTGAATAGGTTGGTCACGAGCTTAGCGAAGTGAACTGCCATTCAGCTATTACGCTATAAGTAGATGAAAAGAGCTGGATGTCAGCTCTTTTCTAGTGCACACGCTAGATTTTCTGCGAAACGAAGTGAGCTAAGAAAATCAGTGGAGGTAAAGATAAAGTACTGCCAGCTCTTGCAGCACTTACGGAACAATAATTCTAAAGGAGACTGGAACAAAAAATTTCCAGTCTCAAATTTATGTCATCATAAATTATGACTGCAGTAGCTGATTGCTCACAGCAGTACTTGAAGGTTGCAGTTAGGATTTGTGGCACAAGCTTCAACCTTTTAGAATGAAAAGAAATTGTTTCCATTTCTTGTAATCATTATTATCTTTTCTCTAAAATATGTTAGAATAAAGGTAAAAGGAAATGCATGAATGGGTTATTTTAAGAAGTATAAGTTTGATAAGTCGAAATTTAAATTAGGAATGCGAACCTTTAAAACGGGGGTCGCGGTTTTTCTTGTTCTTCTTGTCTTTGGGCTTTTTGGTTGGAAAGGATTGCAGATTGGTGCTCTGACAGCTGTTTTCAGTTTGCGCGAAGATTTTGATAAAAGCGTCCATTTTGGAACCTCTCGTATTTTAGGAAATAGCATTGGTGGTTTGTATGCCTTGCTCTTCTTTCTCATCAATAACCTGTTTCATGAGCAGTTTTGGGTGACCTTACTGGTCGTTCCTATTTGTACGATGTTAACGATTATGACAAATGTTGCTATGAACAACAAAGCGGGAGTGATTGGTGGTGTTTCTGCCATGCTGATTATTACTTTATCTATTCCAACAGGAGAGACAGTTTTGTATGTATTTGCACGTGTCTTTGAGACTTTCATGGGAGTTTTCGTTGCCATGCTGGTCAATTCTGATGTGGATCGCTTGCGGAAGGTATTGAAATTAAAAAACAAAGAATAATGTCAGAAGATGTAACATGAGTTCTTGACATAGAAATTTTTTCAGATTATAATAGAGCATAAGAAAGGAATTTGCAATGAAGGAAAAAGAATTTCGTCGCAATATGGCTGTTTTTCCCATTGGTAGCGTTATGAAATTGACGGATTTGACAGCACGTCAGATTCGTTATTATGAAGATCAAGAATTGATTAAGCCTGATCGAAATGAAGGAAATCGCCGCATGTATTCATTAAATGATATGGATCGCTTGTTGGAGATTAAAGATTACATTTCAGAAGGTTACAATATTGCTGCTATTAAACGGAAATATGCTGAGCGCGAAGCGAGATATAAAAAGCCAGTGAGCGAGAAAGACGTTCGTCGAGCCCTTCATAACGATATTTTGCAACAAGGTCGCTTTGCTTCTTCCCTTCCACCATTTGGTCGTATGCATTGACCAACATCAATTTTTAAAATTTTATAAGGAGATACTCATGTCAATTACAGTAGCTGACATTCGTCGCGAAGTGAAAGAAAAAAATGTTACCTTTATCCGTTTGATGTTTTCGGATGTTTTGGGAACGATGAAAAATGTCGAAATTCCGGCGACAGATGAACAGCTGAATAAAGTTTTGTCCAACAAAGTGATGTTCGATGGTTCTTCCATTGAAGGTTTTGTGCGTATCAATGAGTCAGATATGTACCTTTATCCTGATTTGGATACATGGACTGTTTTCCCTTGGGGAGATGAAAACGGAAGTGTCGCAGGACTGATTTGCGATGTCTATACGACGGAAGGAACACCTTTTAAAGGGGATCCACGTGGAAATTTAAAACGCGCTTTACGTCACATGGAAGAATTAGGATTCAAATCCTTTAATTTAGGTCCTGAGCCAGAATTTTTCCTATTTAAACTCGATGAGAATGGCGATCCGACTCTTGAAGTGAATGATAAGGGTGGCTATTTTGACCTTGCTCCGACTGACCTGGCTGACAATACTCGCCGTGAAATCGTTAATGTCCTTACAACAATGGGATTTGAAGTAGAAGCCAGTCACCATGAGGTAGCTATCGGTCAGCACGAAATTGACTTTAAATACGATGAAGTTCTCCGTGCCTGTGATAAGATTCAGTTGTTTAAGCTGGTTGTTAAGACAATTGCCCGCAAGCATGGTTTGTACGCTACTTTTATGGCAAAACCAAAATTTGGTATTGCTGGTTCAGGTATGCACTGTAACATGTCGCTCTTTAATCAAGACGGTCAAAATGCTTTCTTTGATCCAGAAGATCCAAAGGGAATGCAATTATCAAAAACGGCCTATTATTTCCTTGGTGGGTTGATTAAACATGCTTACAATTATACAGCTATCATGAATCCGACTGTCAATTCTTACAAACGTTTGGTTCCTGGCTATGAAGCTCCTGTGTATATTGCTTGGGCAGGACGGAACCGTTCTCCGCTTGTTCGTGTGCCAGCTTCACGCGGTATGGGAACACGTTTGGAATTGCGCTCTGTTGACCCAATGGCTAACCCTTATATTGCTATGGCGGTTCTTCTTGAAGTTGGACTTCATGGGATTGAAAATAAAATTGAAGCACCTGCTCCGATTGAAGAAAATATCTATGTCATGACAGCAGAAGAGCGCAAAGAAGCGGGTATTACAGACCTTCCTTCTACTCTACATAATGCGGTGAAAGCACTGACAGAAGATGAAGTTGTAAAAGCTGCACTTGGGAACCATATTTATACAAGTTTTGTAGAAGCAAAACGCATCGAATGGGCAAGCTATGCCACTTTTGTTTCCCAATGGGAAGTAGACAACTATCTTGATTTGTATTAATAAATTGGGAGCGAGGCTTAGAAAAAGTCTCGTTTTCTTATCTGATGAATGAAAAAGTACTAATCAAAATAATGCCACTTTTTCTACATTTTTGAGCAAATGGCGAAAAACTTGTATAATAGAGCATATCTGTTTAAAAAATTTAGCATTTCCGATATAATAAACAGAACAAAGGGAGGTGAAGCAGGTGTATTGTGTGATTGAAATGTATGGCAAAGATGAGCCTTGGTGGTTTTTTGATGACTGGGAAGCTAATATCGTATCTATACAACATTTTGATGACTATTATACTGCTTTAAAGTATTATAAGCGCCAATGGCTGAAGTTGGTAGCTGCTTTTCCTTTCTATAAAAGTCGAAGTGATTTAATGTCCATTTTTTGGGATGCAGAAGATTTGAGCTGGTGTGAAGAATGTAGTGATTCTGTCCAGCAATACCATTCTCTCGCTTTATTGGAAAATGATGGTGTCATTCCTAAAGAGAAATGGAGACCGGGCTATAATAAACAAAATAGTGAAGAGGAACACCGTGCTTGCTCTCTAATGTTTAAATAATTTACAAAATGGTGATTTTTCATCATTTTTTTATTTTCTTCTGCGAATAATATAAAGTGAGGAGGAGATATGGTTCAAAACATTGCACAGGCTATTATTTGTCAGGCTAAGGAAGAACGAGCACAGGACATTTATTTTGTTCCGAAGGAAAATGTTTACGAGTTGTATATGCGAATTGGAGATGAACGCCGTTTTATACGCAATTATGAATTTGAAGAGATGGCAGCAGTAATTAGTCATTTTAAGTTTACTGCTGGGATGAATGTCGGCGAAAAACGTAGAAGCCAGTTAGGTTCTTGTGATTATCAATATGGTGATAAGAAAACGTCATTACGACTATCAACAGTAGGGGATTATCGTGGATACGAAAGTCTGGTGATTCGTTTATTGCATGATGAAGAGGCAGAGTTGAAGTTTTGGTTTGCTCAAATCCCAGAGTTAAAAGAACGCTTCAAACAACGAGGGCTTTATCTTTTTTCGGGACCGGTAGGAAGTGGTAAAACTACTCTCATGCACCAGTTGGCTCAAGAGCGTTTTGCCGATCAGCAAATCATGTCAATTGAAGATCCGGTTGAAATCAAACAAGCAGGGATGTTACAGCTGCAGCTGAACGAAGCGATTGGTTTAACTTATGAAAGTTTGATTAAACTTTCTCTTCGGCATCGACCAGATTTATTGATTATCGGAGAGATTCGTGATGCAGAGACAGCAAGGGCAGTTGTTCGAGCTAGCTTAACGGGAATGACTGTTTTTTCAACTATTCATGCTAAAAGCGTACGAGGTGTCTATGAACGGTTGCTGGAGTTGGGAGTGACAGAAGCCGAGCTGAAAGTTGTCTTACAAGGGATTTGTTACCAACGCTTAATTGCGAAAGGAGGAATAGTGGATTTTGTCAGTGAGAAGTATCAAGAACACGAGCCAATCGATTGGAATAGGCAGATTGATCAGCTTCATGCAGCAGGACATATCAATCTTGAGCAGGCAGAAGCGGAAAAAATTATCCACAGTTAGGCAGAAAAAGGTCGTAGAGTTGCTGAATAATCTTTTTTCTAGTGGCTTTCATTTGGCAGAAATTATCGACTTTTTGAAGCGAAGTGCCTTGTTAGAAGAAGTCTATGTGGACAGGATGAAAGAGGAGTTGTCAACAGGAAAGCCTTTTTCGGACATTATGGCAAGCTTAGGTTTTTCAGATAACGTGGTGACACAGCTTTCGCTGGCAGAATTACACGGAAATCTCTCACTCAGCCTGAGTAAGATTGAGGAATACTTGGAAAATATCTCAAAAATTAAGAAGAAGTTGGTTGAAGTGGCGACTTATCCCTTTATTTTGTTTGTTTTTTTGATATTCATTATGCTGGGATTACGTAATTATTTACTCCCGCAACTCGATCGTCAAAATATAGCAACTCAGATTATCAGTAATTTGCCGCAACTTTTTCTGGGTTCATTAGGGGTAGTCTTTGTTTTGTTAGCGATAGGTTTTTATTGGTTTCAAAAAAGCTCAAAAATAGCAGTATTTCGTTTGTTAGCTCGCCTTCCTTTTTTGGGCGCTTTTATTCAAACCTATTTAACAGCTTATTATGCGAGAGAATGGGGGAATATGATTGGTCAAGGTTTAGAACTCAGTCAGATTTTTCAGATGATGCAAGGACAACGCTCTGCTATGTTTCAAGAAATTGGAAAAGATTTAGAAGTTGCGCTGCAAAATGGTCAGGAATTTTCGCAAAGAGTTAAAACATATCCATTTTTTAAAAAGGAATTGGGCTTGATGATCGAATACGGTGAAGTAAAATCCAAATTGGGGTGTGAATTAGAAGTTTATGCCCAAAAAACATGGGAGACATTTTTTAAACGTGTTCATCAAGCGATGAATGTCATTCAACCACTAGTGTTTGTCTTTGTGGCTTTAATGATTGTATTGTTGTATGCAGCCATGTTGCTGCCAATTTATCAAAATATGGAGGTTCAATTATGAAAAAATTAAAAAGTTTGAAGGTTAAAGGTTTTACTTTAGTAGAAATGTTAGTCGTGCTTCTTATCATCAGTGTTTTGATGCTCTTATTTGTACCGAATTTGACCAAGCAAAAAGAAGCTGTAACGGAAAAAGGAAATGCAGCGGTGGTAAAAGTTGTGGAAAGCCAGGCAGAGCTGTTTGAGGTCAATCACACCAATGAAAAAGCGACACTCTCAAAATTAGTCAACGAAGGCACGATTACAGACAAGCAGGCAGCATCTTATAAGGCTTACTATGCGAAACATACAAAAGAAGCTCGTTCTGTTGCAGATTAAGGGATTTACGCTTTTGGAAAGTTTGCTGACATTATTTATAACGAGTTTCTTATTGCTTGCGGTGTCGGGCTCTGTTCGTTCTTCTTTTGAACAGGTGGAAGAGCAGATTTTCTTTCTGGAGTTTGAGCATTTTTATCGGGAAAGTCAGAAGTTGAGTAGCTCAGCTCAAAGTCAGCTGGACATGAATTTTTCTAGTGAGAGGATTTCAAATGGTTACAACCATTTGGTAGTTCCTCGCTCGATTCAAGCGCCAGAAGATTTGACGCTTCATTTTGATAAGGCTGGTGGCAATTCATCGCTCGGAAAGATTGTCTTTCAGACGAAAAAGCAGACAATTACGTATCAATTATATCTAGGAAATGGGAAATTTAAGAAAACAACACGTTAAAGGAACGATTTTATTAGAGGCGCTGCTGGCTTTGGCTGTTTTTGTGACAATTGTGACCCTGTTGTTGGGACAAATTCACCAGTCTCGAAAAGCAGAAAATGACTTGCTTAGAGAAGAAGAAGTTTTAAGGGTAGCTAAAATGGCTTTGCAGACAAAGCAAAGCCATTTGACAATGAATGGTATTAAAGTGCGTGTTGAAACAAGTCAACAAGGTATTCAAATTTATCATGGGAAGGAGCTGATTCTCGGTGTTCAAGGCAAATAAAGTGAAAGCTTTTACCCTTTTAGAGGCTCTGATTGTCTTATTTGTACTCAGCGGAAGTGTGCTGCTTTTTCAGTCAATGACGCGTCTTCTGGCTTTTGAAGTTCAAGCCCGGCAACATAGTGAACAACGAGAATGGCTTTTGTTTGCTGATCAACTAGAAGCAGAGTTGGCTCGTTCTTCATTTGAAAAGGTGGAGAATAATCGTTTATATATGAAACAGGACGGCAGGGCAATTGCATTTGGAAAGTCAAGTGGACAGGATTTCAGAAAAACCAATGCGAATGGGAAAGGTTACCAGCCGATGGTTTATGATGTAAAAAAAGCAGAAATCTCACAGAAAAATGAGCTGATTTATGTTAGACTGACGTTTAGGCGAGGATTGGAAAGGGAGTTTGTCTATCGTGTGGAAACAGAAAGTTAAAGCGGGCATTATGCTCTATGCACTCTTTATGGCGGCAGTTTTTAGCTTGCTTTTGCAATTTTACCTTCATCGTCAAACTGCTAATCATAGAAATTTCACCCTAAACCGAGAACGAACACAGGCTTATGCAATGGCTCTTCTAGCCAACGAAAATTCTAAGCAAAGGGAATTTGATAAAGGGTATGTCCAAGACCAAAAGAGTGAGAAAGAGCTCATCCTGACAGTAACAATGAAGACTGGTCGCCGTTATCAATTTTCTTTTTCGGCTAAAAAAGAAAAGCAGATGGATAAAAAATTGAATAAATAAATGATGTACGTGCAACAGAGTACACTCGCAAAAAAAGCTAAATTTTGGTATGATAGGGAGCGGAGGATGCTATGAATTTTGAAAAAATTGAACAGACCTATACGCTCTTGTTAGAAAATGTCCAAGAAATCCAAAATGATCTTTTAACGAGCTTTTATGATGCTTTGATAGAGCAAAATGGCAGCTATCTGGACGGGGATATTGAACTAGATAGTGTTCGGCAGAACAATGAAAAACTGAAAGCGTTGAAATTAAGTAAAGAGGAATGGCGCCGAGCCTACCAATTTTTGCTGATGAAAGCAGCTCAAACAGAGCCTTTGCAAGCCAATCATCAATTTACTCCAGATTCTATCGGGTTTATCTTAACTTTTATCATTGACCAATTGAGTAAAAAAGAACACATTGATATTTTGGAAATTGGTAGCGGAATGGGGAATTTAGCTGAGACGATTCTCAATAATACACAAAAAAATGTGGATTATCTAGGGCTGGAATTGGACGATCTGTTAATTGATATATCAGCCAGTATCGCAGATGTGATGGACGCAAAAGTTAGTTTTGTGCAAGGTGACGCAGTACGCCCGCAAGTATTGAAAGAAAGCGATGTGATTATTAGCGATTTACCAGTTGGCTTTTATCCTGATGATAGCATTGCGGCGCGCTATGAAGTGGCTAGTACACAGGATCATACCTATGCTCATCATTTGTTAATGGAACAATCGCTCAAGTATCTCAAATCAGGCGGTTATGCTATTTTCCTTGCACCAAATGATTTATTGACTAGTTCGCAAAGTGATTTATTGAAGAAATGGCTACAAAAGCATGCACAAATAGTTGCAATGATTGCGTTACCAGAGTCTCTTTTTGGAAATGCAGCATACGCTAAAACAATTTTTGTACTGAAAAAGCAAGATGAACAAGCTGTCCAACCATTTGTTTATGCTTTATCTGATTTGCAGAATCAAGCGGATTTATTGACATTTAGCGAAAAGTTTCAAAATTGGAGCCAAGAAAGTGAAATTTAAACAAGTTTTTGATATAATGAATGAAAACGCTTAAAAGAGGTAATTTATGTCAAAAACAATTTCAATTAATGCTGGAAGTTCAAGTCTAAAATGGCAATTATACGAAATGCCAGCTGAAAAGGTTATTGCCAAAGGGCTGCTTGAACGGATTGGTCTCAAGGACTCCATTTCAACAGTAAAATTTGATGGTCGTGCAGAAAAGCAAATTTTAGATATTGATGATCATACGCAAGCTGTAAAAATTTTGTTAGATGACTTGATGCGCTTTGGTATTATTAAATCCTATGAAGAAATCACAGGTGTCGGTCATCGTGTTGTTGCAGGTGGTGAATACTTTAAAGAATCTGCGCTTGTTGATAGCGAAGAAGTGATTCAAAAAGTAGAAGAATTAGCGCTTCTTGCACCACTTCATAACAAAGCAAATGCAGCAGGAATTCGTGCCTTTAAAGAATTGTTGCCAGACATTATAAGTGTCGTTGTGTTTGATACATCTTTCCATACAACAATGCCAGAAAAAGCCTATCGTTATCCATTACCGACTAAGTACTATACGGAGAACAAGGTTCGCAAATATGGCGCTCATGGTACAAGCCATCAGTATGTTGCCAAGGAAGCAGCAAAGGCGCTTGGCAAGCCACTTGAAGAGTTGAAGCTAATTACTTGTCATATTGGGAATGGCGCTTCTATTACAGCGGTTGATAAAGGAATTTCTGTAGATACTTCAATGGGCTTTACTCCGCTAGGTGGCGTGATGATGGGAACTCGCACAGGGGATATTGATCCGGCGATTATTCCTTATTTGATAGAGCATACAGAAGATTTTAATACACCAGAAGACATCAATTATATTTTAAACAAACAGTCTGGGCTTCTAGGAGTATCTGAAACATCAAGTGATATGCGCGACATTATTGCAGGAATGCATGAGGGTAATCATAATTGTAAACTGGCTTTTGACATTTTTGTTGATCGCATTCAAAAACATATCGGTCAATATTTTGCTGTTTTAAATGGTGCGGATGCGATTATTTTCACAGCTGGCATCGGAGAAAATTCTGATGAGGTGCGCGAAGCTGTTATTTCAGGTCTATCTTGGTTTGGTTGCGATATTTTACCGGAAAAAAATGTACGTGGAGCTGAAGGGATTATCTCAAGTGATGCTGCTAAGGTGAAAGTGCTTGTCATTCCTACAGATGAAGAATTAGTTATTGCACGTGATGTTGAGCGATTCAAAAACCAAAAATAAAACTTGGAATTTACAAGTCATAATATTTAAGAAGAGAAGCTGAGACAGACAGCCATGAGTGCGCAGCACTCATGGCTGTCTGTCTCACTCTCTTTCATTTTCATTTTTAGTTTGAAAAAAGATTGTTGAAGTGATTACCTAATGCTCCTGGAACATAAAATGTGAATAAAAATGTCTGAATCAACCGTACAGGTAGGAGAATGAGCTGTTTAAAAGTCTTTTGATTTCCTCTATACTTTCTTTTTGAACTATACCAATTTTCTTGTTGACAAATTCACAATAAAAGTATATACTGGTTTAGCTTATTTGATATAGCTGTTATTAGACTATACCAATTTAAAAACAAAAGGAGGAAATAGCAAATTTTTGAAAGTTATTTGCTATAAAAAATAGTATGTGTGGAATTGTCGGAGTTGTTGGAAATCGGAATGCAACAGATATTTTAATGCAGGGTCTAGAAAAATTAGAATACCGGGGATATGATTCAGCGGGAATTTTTGTGACAAATGGGAAAACATCTAGCTTAGTCAAATCGGTTGGTCGTATTGCCGACCTTCGTTCAAAAATAGGGATTGATGTAGCTGGAACGGCTGGTATTGGGCATACACGTTGGGCAACGCACGGAAAACCAAGTGAAAGCAATGCGCATCCGCATACGTCTCAAACTGGACGTTTTGTTTTAGTGCATAATGGTGTTATCGAAAATTACCTAGATATTAAGAATACGTATCTTGCTGAACATGATTTGAAGGGTCAGACAGATACAGAAATTGCGGTTCACTTGATTGGAAAATTCGTTGAAGAAGACGGATTCTCAGTACTAGATGCTTTTAAAAAAGCGCTCCACATCATTGAAGGTTCCTATGCTTTTGCTTTAATGGATGCAGAGGATGCAGACGTGATCTATGTGGCGAAAAATAAATCACCGCTCTTAATTGGCCTGGGAGAAGGCTACAATATGGTCTGTTCGGATGCTATGGCGATGATTCGTGAAACCAGCGAATACATGGAAATTCATGATAAAGAACTGGTAATTGTGACCGCTGACAGCGTAGAAGTGCAGGACTATGACGGGAATCCAATTGAGCGCGATAGTTATACTGCGGAACTTGATTTATCAGATATTGGCAAAGGCACTTATCCTTACTATATGTTGAAAGAAATTGATGAGCAACCGACCGTGATGCGTAAGTTGATTGGTACCTACTCTGATGGGGATCAAAATATGCTGGTAGATCCAGAAATTGTCAGGACAGTTCAGGAAGCGGATCGCATTTATATCATTGCGGCTGGGACTTCCTATAATGCTGGTTTTGCATCTAAAAATATGTTGGAAGAACTAACCGATACACCGGTAGAACTGGGCATTGCTTCTGAGTGGGGTTATGCAATGCCATTGCTTAGTAAAAAGCCAATGTTTATTTTACTCAGTCAGTCAGGTGAAACTGCTGATAGTCGTCAGGTTTTGGTTAAGGCAAATGCTATGGGAATTCCAAGTTTGACTGTAACCAATGTTCCAGGTTCAACTTTGTCCCGCGAAGCAACCTACACTATGCTATTACATGCGGGACCGGAAATTGCGGTAGCGTCTACTAAGGCTTACACAGGACAAGTAGCGACTTTAGCATTTCTTGCTAAGGCAGTTGGTGAAGCCAATGGTAATGAAAAGGCTAAGAACTTTGATTTAGTTCACGAGCTGTCTATTGTTGCTCAGGCTATTGAGTCGACTCTTTCTGAGAAAGAATTGATTGAAGAAAAGGTTCGAGGTCTTCTGGAGACAACTCGTAATGCTTTTTACATCGGACGCGGTCAGGACTATTTTGTTGTCATGGAAGCTAGTCTTAAGCTCAAGGAAATTTCCTATATCCAATGTGAGGGCTTCGCAGCTGGAGAGCTTAAGCACGGAACCATCTCCCTGATTGAAAATGGAACACCTGTCATCGCCCTAATCTCTGACAATCCAACCGTGGCTTCTCATACTCGTGGTAATGTATCGGAGGTGGTAGCCCGTGGTGCCAATGCCTTAACCATTGTCGAAGAAGGTGTGGAAAAAGAGGGAGACGATATCGTTGTAAACAAGGTTCATCCATACCTGTCTAGCATTTCTATGGTCATTCCAACTCAGCTAATCGCCTACTTTGCATCTCTCCATCGTGGACTGGATGTTGATAAACCTCGTAATCTGGCTAAAGCTGTTACAGTAGAATAATTTCGTATAAGTGAAAAATAGGGGTAAGACTTGAGAACATATTTCTAGGGTGTTGCCACCTATTTTTATATTTATAAGCAGGACTGATAGTCGGAGCGTCATATGATAAGAATAGTTTAAAAATATTTTAGTGCTAAAGATTAAGTTTTTGTCACAAAATCTGTGCCAAAGCTTTAGTTTTAAGCGCTTTCATTTTTGCGTATACTAGTTATAAGAGAAAAGGAGGACTATTCTAATGGAAGAAAAAACATCATTGAAAGTCAAAGTTCAAAAACTGGGAACTTCACTTTCAAATATGGTAATGCCTAATATCGGGGCTTTTATTGCGTGGGGAGTCTTGACTGCCTTATTTATCGCTGATGGGTATCTACCTAATAAACAGTTGGCTGCCATTGTCAGCCCTATGCTGACTTATTTATTACCGATTCTTATTGGCTACACGGGTGGCTATATCGTTCATGGCCAGCGAGGTGCCGTTGTAGGTGCCATTGCTACTGTAGGTGCTATCACTGGTTCTAACGTTCCTATGTTTATTGGAGCCATGATTATGGGTCCTCTGGGAGGTTGGACCATTAAAAAATTTGATGGAAAATTTCAGGAAAAAATTCGTCCAGGATTTGAAATGTTGGTCAATAATTTCTCGGCTGGATTGATTGGTTTTGCACTTTTGCTGCTGGCCTTCTATGCTGTGGGACCTGTTGTATCTGTTCTGACAGGTGCAGTCGGAAAGGGGGTTGAGACTGTTGTCAACGCCCACCTTCTACCTTTGGCTAACATCATCATTGATCCAGCTAAGGTGCTTTTCCTTAACAATGCTCTTAATCACGGAATTTTCACACCGCTGGGAGCTGAACAGGTTTCTCAAGCTGGTAAATCAATCCTCTTCCTCTTGGAAGCCAATCCCGGACCAGGTTTGGGTATTCTCCTAGCTTACGCTCTTTTTGGTAAGGGAGCAGCTAAATCTTCTTCATGGGGAGCTATGGTTATCCACTTCTTCGGTGGGATTCATGAGATTTATTTCCCTTATGTTATGATGAAACCGGCTCTCTTTTTAGCTGCTATTGCCGGAGGTGTATCTGGAACCTTCACTTTCCAACTTTTAGACGCTGGTCTTAAATCTCCAGCTTCACCAGGTTCTATCATTGCTATTATGGCTATGGCACCAAAAGGTGTTTGGCCTCACCTCAATGTTCTCTTAGGAGTTTTGGTGGCAGCTGTAGTCTCCTTCTTAGTAGCAGTGTTTATACTTCGTGCAGATAAGTCTACTGAAGATTCACTAGCAGCTGCTCAGGCAGCTACTCAGGCGGCCAAGGCTCAGTCTAAAGGTCAGGTAGTTCCAGTTGCTGTGGATGCTAATATCTCAATAGACTCAGTAGAAAAAATTATCTTTGCCTGTGATGCTGGTATGGGAAGCTCTGCTATGGGAGCTAGCATTCTTCGCGATAAGGTTAAAAAAGCAGGTCTGGGAATTCCGGTCTCCAATCAGGCCATCTCTAACTTGGTTGATACCCCTAAAACTCTGATTGTCACTCAAGAAGAATTGACTCCAAGAGCTAAAGGTAAAACACCGAGTGCCATCCACGTTTCTGTCGATAATTTCTTAGCTTCTCCTCGCTATGATGAAATAGTCGCTTCTTTGACAGGCAGCACTCCAGCGGCAGTTGAGACATCAGTTGCTTCAACTACTCAAGAGATTGACCTAAATCATATTGATGCTGTAGTAGTGGCTTATGGCAAAGCTGAAGGATCTGCAACTATGGGTTGTGAAACGATTCGGGCAATCTTTAAAAACAAAGATATTTGGATTCCGGTCTCTACAGTAGCTATCTCAGAATTAGGTGAATACAATGCTAAGAATATCGTAATTGTGACAACGATTACCTTGCAAGCAGAAGTCCAACAGGCGGCACCAAATTCTCAATTTTTGATTGTGGATAGCTTAGTGACAACACCCGAATATGATAAGATGGTTGCTAGGATGTACAAATAGAATTTAGAGGTTTGTAAATAACACATGCTATTAACAAAACGAGAAGAACAACTTTTGAAGGCTTTCCTAAATGTAGGGAAGCTTTCAATGCAAGACATGATTGAAATTTTGCAAGTTTCTTCTAGAACGATTTACCGAACCTTGGCTGAACTGACCGAAACTTTGGATCAGCGAGGGATTCAAATCATAAAAAAAGGCAAGCAATATTTTCTGCGTGGCAATTTGGATGATTTACTAACAGATTTGAAAGTTGTGGTTGAATACAGTCGACAGGAAAGATTAACATTGATTACCTATCGCCTTTTGACGGAAGAGGATTTCATCACCAATGAGTCCCTGCAAGAGTCTATGAAAGTCAGCAATGTGACCATTATTCAGGATATTGCAGATATTGACAAGCGACTCTTGGATTTTGATCTGAAGATTGAGCGTCAGAAGGGATATAGGATTTCTGGAGATTCGGTTTGTAAGAGACGGCTTTTAGCGATTTTATTGACTAACTCTATCTCAGTAGCAGACTTTTCAGCTGGAAATTTCGGCAGTTTTGATATCTTAGATGTGAAGAGAACTCAGCAGGCCAGTCGGATTTTTGAAACCTATTTTACGGATTTTCCAGACATGGATGTCAAGATGAAGATGTTTTTTGCTATCTTGTTATCTTTGCTTGGTCAGGAGCAAAATATTTCAAATCTTCCTAATACCAGTAAGCAGGCTTTGGAAATCTCTCAGAAAATCTTTCAGGACTATTCCAAGCAGACTATCCATTTTTACAGTATTCATGATATTATCTATTATGCTAGTGTTTTGGATGAGCTGATTATCAAAAGGCAGGACAATCCTCTCTTTACGGAAAAGTTTGATGGTGAGTTCTTCTACAATATTTCCAATCTGATTGACACAGTTTCCATGTACACTAAGATTGATTTCTTTAAGGACAAGGTACTCTTTAATTTCCTATTCCACCATATTCGGCTCAGTCTAGGTATTCCCATTCTTTTCCCAGATGAGAATCTTCCTGAGTCTATCCAGCTTTTGATTGAGAGAAACAAATTTCTTCACACGGTTGTCAGTCTTTTGGTTAATGATATTTTCCCTAAGTATCTGCACACAGATTACGAATATGGAATGATTGCACTCCATTTTATCTCTAGCTTGGGTCGTAGTCCAGAGATTTATCCCATCCGTATCCTACTTTTGACAGATGAGCGGCGGGTAACTCGGAATCTATTGGCTGCTAAGATTAAGAGTGTGGCTCCCTTTGTGGAATGGGTGGATATCCAGTCTCTGGCAAACTATGATAATCTAGACAGCAGCCAGTATGATTATCTTTTGGCAACTAAACCATTGGGAAATCAAGAAATTGATGTAATTTCCAGCTTTCCTACAGTTAAGGAATTGCTGGAACTGCAGGAAAAACTCCAGTATGTTCAGGAAAATCGAACAGTAGTGGCCAGAGAAGATCTGATTCAGGATGTCAACTATGACCTTCAGGCATATCTAAAAGCTAGCAGTCAGATACTGAACCATTTTCACCTGCTTCCTCTAGCAAATCCAGAAAGTTTTGAAGGAACTATCAGACAGATTATTAGTCAGATGTCTCAGGTTAATGACCACTCCTATCTCGTCGAAAAATTGCTGTCCCGATTTGAAACCAGTCCTATGGCTATTCCAAATACGGGTTTGGTCCTCTTGCATACCCAGTCCAGCAAGGTGACGACCAGTAGCTTTACCATATTTGAGCTCAGACAGTCTGTTACTGCTCTGTCCATGAAGAGGGAGAGGGAGAGAGTCAGCCGTTGTCTACTCATGCTGACAGCTGCAGATGCCAGTGAGGAAATGCGAGATTTGATGACGACTATCAGCCAGTCTATTATTGAAAATCATCTCTATACAGAGATTTATAAGACTGGTAATCAGACCATCATTTATCAGTTGCTCAACACCATATTTAATGAAAAAATCAAGAAATTGGAGAACTAAGATGAAACTTGAAAAACATTTGATTAAACTCAATGAGAAATTTTCTAACAAAGAAGAAGCTATCCGCTTCTGTGGAAAGGTTCTTTATGAAAGTGGCTTTGTCACTGAAGACTATATTGAAGCTATGATTAATCGTGATGAAGAACTATCTGTTTATATGGGCAACTTCATTGCTATCCCCCATGGGACTGATGAAGCTAAAAAGGCTGTCCTTAAGTCTGGTATCACAGTCGTTCAAGTACCAAAAGGAGTTGATTTTGGCAATGCAGACGATCCAAAAGTAGCAACAGTTCTTTTTGGCATTGCTGGCATTGGCAACGAGCACTTGGAAATTATCCAGAAGATTTCTATCTTCTGTGCCGATGTGGACAATGTAATCAAGCTAGCAGATGCTCAGTCTGAAGAAGAAGTCATTCGTCTGTTGGACGGTGCCGAATAAGCTATTCAGTTCATGCAGTTGGAATTTTCTAACAATGAATTAATCTGGGAAACTATCTAATCCTAGAATAGGGCAATGGTAAGCAGCTAGTGTAGATAGTTCAAAGTATAGTTCGGAGATTCTAAATTGAGATTCCACAAGAAATTATTAGCTACTATAACACTACGAGAAATAAAGTAAGAAAAGATAAATTAAACGACTATATCAACTCAAAGGAGAAATTCAATGAAACATGCAGTACATTTTGGAGCCGGAAATATTGGCCGTGGCTTTATCGGTGAAATTTTGTTTGAAAATGGCTTCCATATTGACTTTGTAGATGTCAATGACGATATTATTCAAGCTCTAAATAAGCAGGGCAAATATGAGATTGAAATTGCTCAAGAGGGTCAGCCCCATATTGAGGTAGCCAATGTCACTGGTATCAATAGCAAGAAGCATCCAGAGCAAGTTGTTGAAGCTATTCAAAAGGCAGACATTGTGACAACTGCTATCGGGCCTAATATATTGCCCTTTATTGCGGAGCTTCTGGCTAAGGGAATTGAAGCCCGCCAAGCTGTTGGGAACACACAACCTCTGGATGTCTTGGCCTGTGAAAATATGATTGGTGGTTCCCAATTCCTCTATCAGGAAGTCAAAAAATATTTAAGTCCAGAAGGTATGGCATTTGCTGAAAAATATATTGGTTTCCCTAATGCTGCGGTTGACCGGATTGTACCGGCTCAAAGCCATGAAGATCCACTTTTTGTAGTCGTAGAGCCTTTTAATGAATGGGTAGTGGAGACTAGCCGCATAAAAAATCTGGATCTGCGTTTAGATAAGGTTCACTATGAAGAAAATTTGGAGCCTTTCATCGAGCGCAAGCTCTTCTCAGTCAACTCTGGTCACGCAACTTCAGCCTACATTGGGGCTCATTATGGTGCTAAAACAATCTTAGAAGCTCTGCAGAATCCACAAATCAAGGATCAGATTGAGGCAGTTCTGGCTGAAATTCGTAGTCTCCTGATTGATAAGTGGAATTTTGATGAAAAGGAGCTAGAGCACTATCATAAAATTATCATTCAGCGCTTTGAAAATCCCTTTATCGTGGATGATGTTAGTCGCGTAGCTCGGACTCCGATTCGCAAACTAGGCTATGATGAACGTTTCATTCGCCCGATTCGCGAGCTCAAGGATCGAGGTCTGTCCTATGACAACCTGCTCAAAACAGTAGGTTATGTTTTTGATTATCGTGACGTCAATGATGAAGAAAGTGTCAAACTTGGCCAGATGTTAGCAGCTCAACCAGTCAGAGAGGTTGTTGTTCAAGTAACAGGTCTGAATGATCAGGATTTAATTGATGAAATTGTTGCTCTTGGATAAGTTTAGCCTCATAGCAGTCATTGCGAATTGCTCATCTGGACGTATCATAAAAGCTGATGAAAACCTATACTTCATCGGCTTTTTTGGTGTATTCTCGTTAATTCACAGAAAGAGTGGATAAGAAGTTTAACTCGTTTTTGGTTAGATGCTTATTTTATAGATTAAAAAATTATGTAACTTTTTACAAAAATCTATTGACTTTTTGTTTGGAACACTGTATAATTACAATTGTAAACGGAAAGGAATAAAATCCGTTACATTCGCTCAAACAAGATGAAATTCTTAGCTACGCTCAGTTAAAGTGATTTCATCTCTATTTTGGGAGAGGTTTAAAATTATGTAAAATATTGGCTGCCTTTTATAAATATAAATCCAAAAGATAGAGTTGCTCACTTTGTCTTATATTTTAAGCAGTTGCAAAAATTATGTAAAATAACAAATGAGGTACAGATATGAATAACAACTACAACAACTTTGATAATATGGATAATCTTTTCAATCAATTGATGGGAAGAATGGGCGGTTTTAATAGTGAAAATCGGCGTTATCTCATCAATGGACGTGAAGTAACACCAGAAGAATTTGCACAATACCGAGCAACGGGGAAACTGCCGAAACAAGCGGTAGAAAATCAAAATCCGCAAATGCAGGGACAAACAGGTGCTCCAAAACAAGATGGCATTTTAGCAAAATTGGGTCGCAATTTGACAGAAGAAGCGCGGCAAGATATGTTAGATCCCGTTATTGGTCGCAATAAGGAAATTCAAGAAACAGCTGAAATTCTGTCTCGTCGGACGAAGAATAATCCAGTGCTAGTCGGAGATGCTGGGGTTGGTAAGACCGCAGTTGTCGAAGGTTTGGCGCAAGCGATTGTCAACGGCGATGTCCCTGCTGCTATTAAAAATAAGGAAATTATTTCTGTAGATATTTCTGGATTAGAAGCAGGTACGCAATATCGAGGTAGCTTTGAAGAAAATATTCAAAATTTGGTGTCTGAAGTGAAAGAAGCCGGCAATGTCATTCTCTTCTTTGATGAAATTCATCAAATCCTTGGTGCTGGAAGCACAGGTGGAGACAGCGGCTCTAAAGGTTTGGCAGACATTTTGAAACCCGCTCTTTCTCGTGGGGATTTAACTGTGATTGGTGCGACGACGCAAGATGAATACCGCAATACCATTTTGAAAAATGCGGCTTTGGCTCGCCGTTTCAATGAAGTAAAAGTAAATGCTCCGTCTGCAGAGGATACTTATAAGATTTTGCAAGGAATTCTTGATTTGTACGAAAAACACCACAATGTTATCTTGCCAGATGAAGTGTTAAAAGCGGCTGTGGATTATTCGATTCAATATATTCCGCAACGCAGTTTGCCAGATAAAGCAATTGACCTAGTAGATGTGACAGCGGCTCACTTAGCAGCTCAACACCCCGTTACAGATGTGCATGCAGTAGAACGTGAAATCGCAGAGCAAAAGGCCAAACAAGAAGCTGCTGTTGAAAAAGAAGATTTTGAAACGGCTTTGAATGCCAAGATGCGCATTGAAGAGCTGGAAAAGAAAATTGAAAATCATACGGAAGATATGAAAGTGACAGCGACTGTCAATGATGTGGCAGAGTCTGTAGAACGCATGACGGGTATTCCTGTTTCTCAAATGGGCAGCAGCGATATTGAGCGCTTGAAAGAGATGAATGCGCGCTTAAAGACCAAAGTCATTGGACAAAATGAAGCGGTTGAAGCGGTGGCACGTGCTATTCGGAGAAATCGTGCAGGTTTTGATGAAGGCAATCGTCCAATTGGTAGCTTCCTCTTTGTCGGACCAACTGGGGTCGGAAAAACAGAGTTAGCAAAACAATTAGCGCTTGATATGTTCGGTACAAAAGACGCGATTATTCGTTTGGATATGTCTGAATACTCTGACCGCACGGCTGTGTCGAAGTTGATTGGTACAACAGCTGGCTATGTGGGCTACGACGACAATAGCAATACATTGACAGAACGTGTTCGTCGCAATCCATACTCGATCATTTTGCTGGACGAAATCGAAAAAGCTGATCCGCAAGTCATCACGCTGTTATTGCAAGTCTTGGACGATGGACGTTTGACAGACGGTCAAGGAAATACTGTCAACTTTAAGAATACAGTTATTATCGCTACTTCTAACGCAGGATTTGGCTATGAAAGCTTTACGGGCGATGAAGAAAAGGATATGAAAATTATGGATCGGTTGAAACCATACTTCCGTCCAGAATTCTTGAACCGTTTCAATGCAGTCATTGAATTCTCTCATCTTGGTAAAGAAGATTTAGCTGAAATCGTCGACTTGATGTTGGATGAAGTCAACCAAACGCTTGCTAAGAAAGACATCACGTTAACAGTAACAGATGCAGCCAAACATTATCTAGCAGAAGAGGGGTATGATGAAGTCATGGGTGTTCGTCCGCTTCGCCGTGTGATTGAACAACAAATCCGTGACAAAGTAACAGATTATCATCTGGATCATCTGGATGTGAAACATCTTTTGGCAGATCTTAAAGATGATGAATTAGTCATTGAGGAAACAACAGATAGTCAAGTTGAAAAATAAATTTCATTATTCAAACGCTGAGAAATTTCTCGGCGTTTTTGGCTCCCATATTTTTCGCAGTCCAAGAGTGAACAGTTGCTTGTGTAATTCTTGGTCTTTTTGTTACCGCTTACATGGTTTATAATAGGCCTATAAAGAACAAATAAAATAGAAAAAAGGAGAGTTAAAATGAACATCATTTTAAACATTCTGAACTGGTTCTCGCAAAATATTTTGCAGAATCCGGCCTTCTTTGTAGGTCTCTTGGTTCTCATTGGCTATGCGTTATTGAAAAAACCAGCGCATGATGTCTATGCTGGTTTCATCAAAGCGACAGTTGGTTATATGCTGTTGAACGTTGGTGCTGGAGGTTTGGTAACAACTTTCCGTCCGATTTTGGCGGCTTTGAACTTTAAGTTTAAGATTGGTGCGGCGGTTATTGACCCATACTTTGGATTAACAGCGGCAAATACAAAGATTGCAGAAGAATTTCCAAACTTTGTCGGAGCAGCAACAACAGCACTTTTGATTGGTTTTGGTGTCAATATCCTGCTCGTTGCTCTTCGGAAAATTACGAAAGTGCGGACGCTGTTCATTACAGGTCATATCATGGTGCAACAAGCAGCAACCGTTTCATTGATGGTTCTTCTCCTTGTTCCTCAATTGCGTAATAGCTGGGGCGTGCTGGCAATCGGTGTCATCTGTGGACTTTACTGGGCAGTCAGCTCCAATATGACAGTAGAAGCAACACAGCGTTTAACTGGTGGCGGTGGTTTTGCGATTGGTCACCAACAACAATTTGCGATTTGGTTTGTGGATAAAGTTGCAGACAAATTTGGCAAGAAAGAAGAAAATCTTGACAATTTGAAGTTGCCAAAATTATTGTCTATTTTCCATGATACAGTGGTTGCTTCGGCGACGTTGATGTTGGTTTTCTTTGGAGCTATTCTCTTAATCTTGGGTCCAGATATCATGTCAAATGCAAAAGTCATTACATCAGGTACAGTTTACAACCCTGCTAAGCAAGATTTTTACATGTATATCATTCAAACAGCCTTTACTTTCTCAGTTTATCTCTTTGTCTTGATGCAAGGGGTGCGGATGTTTGTAGCAGAATTGACCAATGCCTTCCAAGGTATCTCTAACAAATTGCTTCCTGGTTCATTCCCAGCTGTGGACGTTGCAGCTTCTTACGGTTTTGGTTCACCAAATGCAGTGCTTTCAGGCTTTGCTTTCGGTTTGATTGGACAATTGATTACCATTATGCTCTTGATTGTCTTTAAGAATCCAATTCTGATTATTACCGGTTTCGTTCCAGTATTCTTTGACAATGCAGCGATTGCAGTTTATGCGGATAAGCGTGGTGGCTGGAAAGCTGCGGTTATCTTGTCCTTTATCTCAGGTGTGCTGCAAGTAGCGCTCGGTGCTCTCTGTGTGGCACTACTCGGTCTTGCTTCTTACGGCGGTTACCATGGAAATATTGACTTTGAATTCCCATGGCTTGGATTTGGCTATCTTTTCAAATACCTTGGTATTGCTGGTTACATTCTTGTCTGTGTGTTCTTGCTGGCTATTCCGCAACTTCAATTTGCCAAAGCAAAAGACAAGGAAGCATACTACCGTGGTGATGTTCAAGCAGAAGAAGAATAAAAATAGATTTAAATATTGGAGGAAAATAATATGGTTAAGGTATTAACAGCGTGCGGAAATGGCATGGGTTCATCTATGGTGATTAAGATGAAAGTAGAAAATGCTCTACGTAAACTTGGGCAAACAGATTTCACGGTCAATTCTTGCAGTGTGGGCGAAGCTAAAAGTTTAGCTTCTGGTTATGATATCGTCATTGCCTCTCTTCATTTGATTCATGAATTGGACGGACGGACAAATGGCAAATTGATTGGTCTAGATAATCTGATGGACGACAAAGAAATTACTGAAAAACTATCACAGGTATTGGAATGATGCGGCTAGAGGTTTGTCTCAGCCTCGTCGCTTAAGAAATTGATATAGAGGCTTTGGACGCTTGTCCAAGCCTCATTCGCTTAAAAGGATAGGTGAAACTGAAAGCATAGGAAAATTGAAGTCTGTTGTACTTTTAAAGTAGCAGAGGATTTCTCTTTGCCAATCCGTTTTGAGTTTCCATTTCCTACGAAAGGAAGAAGCCATGAATTTAAAGCAAGCATTGATTGAAAACAAATCTATTCGTTTAGGGCTTTCTGCTTCAACTTGGCAAGAAGCGGTCAAACTTTCTGTTGACCCTTTGATTGAAAGCGGAGCTGTTAAGCCTGAATATTATGATGCAATCATCGAATCCACAGAAGGATATGGTCCTTATTATATTTTGATGCCGGGTATGGCGATGCCACATGCTCGTCCAGAGGCTGGTGTACAAAAAGATGCCTTCTCTTTGGTGACTTTGAAAGAACCTGTAACTTTCTCAGACGGGAAAGGTGTGAGTGTCTTGTTGGCTCTTGCGGCAACGAGTTCAAAAATTCATACGAGTGTCGCCATTCCGCAGATTATTGCCCTCTTCGAATTGGAAAATTCTATTGATCGTTTGTTAGCTTGTCAAACAGAAGCAGAAGTTCTAGCTTTGATTGATGAGTCAAAAAATAGTCCTTATTTAGAAGGATTGGATTTAGATAGTTAGTAAATGGTTGTGTTTCAATCCATTAGAAAAGAATAGAAGGAGAGAAAATTATGTCAAAACGTCTTCCAAATTTACAAGTTGCACTAGATCATTCAGACTTGCAAGGAGCTATTAAAGCAGCTGTGTCGGTCGGTCATGAAGTGGATGTCATTGAAGCAGGAACGGTTTGTCTCTTGCAAGTCGGTAGTGAGCTGGTAGAAGTGCTGCGCAGTTTATTTCCTGATAAAATCATCGTAGCTGACACTAAATGTGCTGACGCTGGCGGGACAGTTGCTAAAAATAATGCCGTACGCGGTGCGGATTGGATGACTTGCATTTGTTGTGCGACGATTCCAACCATGAAAGCAGCCCTGAAAGCTATACAAGAAGAACGCGGTGAACGCGGTGAAATTCAGATTGAACTCTACGGTGATTGGACTTATGAGCAAGCTCAGATTTGGTTGGATGCTGGTATCTCGCAAGCCATTTATCACCAATCACGCGATGCCCTTCTTGCCGGCGAAACTTGGGGTGAAAAAGATCTCAATAAAGTTAAGAAATTGATTGAAATGGGTTTCCGTGTGTCTGTGACAGGTGGTTTGAATGTGGATACACTCAAACTCTTTGAAGGAGTGGATGTCTTTACCTTTATTGCTGGACGCGGAATAACAGAAGCTGAAAACCCAGCAGCAGCAGCGTGTGCTTTCAAAGACGAAATCAAGCGAATATGGGGGTAAGTCATGGCACGTCCAATTGGAATTTATGAAAAGGCGACACCGAAGCATTTTTCTTGGCAAGAACGGTTAGAATTTGCCAAAGAAATGGACTTTGATTTTGTGGAAATGTCGGTTGATGAAAGCGATGCTCGGTTGGCGCGTCTCACTTGGTCCAAAGAAGAACGCCTAGAGCTTGTCAAAGCCATCTATGATACAGGTGTGCGGATTCCAAGCATTTGTTTTAGCGGACATCGGCGCTATCCATTAGGCTCGAACGATCCTGAGCTAGAAGCAAAATCACTTGAAACGGTGAAACAATGTATTGAGTTAGCGCAAGATTTGGGTGTGCGAGTTATTCAATTAGCCGGCTATGATGTTTATTATGAAGAAAAATCACCTGAAACACGCGTTCGTTTCTTAAAAAATCTGCGACGAGCATGTGATTGGGCTGAGCAGGCGCAGGTCATGCTGGCGATTGAAATTATGGATGACCCATTTATCAACAGCATTGAAAAATATCTGGCTGTGGCAAAAGAAATCAATTCGCCTTATCTCTTTGTCTATCCAGATACAGGTAATGTTTCTGCTTGGCATAATGACCTCTGGAGTGAATTTTACCTTGGTCATCAGGCAATTGCTGCGCTGCACTTAAAAGATACCTATGCCGTGACGGAGCATTCTAAAGGGCAATTTCGAGATGTACCTTTTGGCAAAGGTTGTGTCAATTGGGAAGAAATGTTTGCCGTTTTGAAAAAAACCAACTACCAAGGACCGTTTTTGATTGAAATGTGGTCTGAAAATTGTGAAACGGTGGAAGAAACCAAAGCAGCTATCAAAGAAGCGCAGGATTTCCTTTATCCACTCATTGAGAAAGCGGGGTTATGAGAATGTTAGTACCAGAATTACGAGAACGTGTCTATAAAGCCAATATGGAGCTTCCAGAGCATGGTTTGGTGAAATTTACTTGGGGAAATGTTTCGGCGATTGACCGCGAGAAAGGCTTGATTGCCATTAAACCTTCTGGTGTGGCGTATGAAAAATTATCTCCAGAAAATATGGTTGTGACTGATTTGGACGGTAATATTGTCGAAGGAGACCTGAATCCGTCGTCAGATTTGCCGACGCATGTGGAACTGTACAAAGCATTTCCAGAAGTGGGTGGCATTGTTCATACGCACTCGACAGAAGGAGTGGCTTGGGCGCAAGCAGGACGTGATATTCCTTGTTATGGCACCACGCACGCTGATACTTTCTACGGTTCAATTCCATGCGCTCGTGCCTTGACACCAGAGGAAATCAATGGCGAGTACGAAAAAGAAACTGGGAAAGTCATTATTGAAGAATTTGCCAAGCGTGGCTTAGATCCGCTCGCAGTAGCAGGTGTAACCGTCCGCAACCACGGACCATTTGCTTGGGGAAAGGACGAAAAGTCTGCTGTTTATAATGCAGTTGTTCTGGAAGAATCCGCTCGTATGGCACGCTACACAGAAGCTATCAATCCAGAAGTGGCAGAAGTGCCGCAAGATCTCAAAGACAAGCATTACCTGCGAAAACACGGAAAGAATGCTTACTACGGACAGAAAAAGTAAGAACGACGATAAGAAATCTATCAAGGGGTGGAACGATTACTATGATTCAGAGTGTCATGGTTGGCAGTTCCACACCCTGCTTTTCTCATTCTGCTTCCGCAACAAACTCAAAGATAAGCAAAATAACAGATGGACTCGTTTCAATCTCGTAGGAAGATGTGTGAAAAGATGTTATAATAATTTACAGTCCCTTTCAAGGAGTAAATGATGATACTATTGGACCAGACAAGTTGTGACTTACTAAGATACCTCATTCAGCTGAAAGAGCCAGAAACGATTATGACGATTTCACGGGCAACCAATCAATCGCGGAGGAAGATTTATTATCATTTGGAAAAAATCAATGACGCTTTGGCAGAGGTTGGTGAAATGATTAGCAGTCGTCCGAGGGTAGGGATTGTCTTAACTGCACAGCAAAAAGAATTATGCCAATCCTTGCTGGAAGGAGTCGATTCTTATAGTTATGTCATGAACATGACCGAGCGCATGCAGTTGACTGTTCTGTATATTTGTGTTGCAAACAAGCGTGTGACCATTGAAAAACTGATGGAATTGACAGAAGTATCCCGCAATACGGTTCTCAACGATTTGAATGAAATCCGCAATCAGTTAGCTTCGGAGCAGTATCAAGTCAATCTCACTTCCACGAAAGCGCAAGGATATTTTTTAAAGTGTCATCCGCTCAATAAAATCCAATATGTTCATTCTCTCTTGTATCACATTTTTGTAGAGGGAAATCATAGTTTTGTGATGATTTTGACAGAAAAGATAAAAGAATTTATCGGAGAAGATTTACTTTTGTCCGATGATTTACAGGATTTTCTCAATCAAATAGTGCAAGATGTGGAGCAGGATTTGGGCAAGAAAATCAATCGACATGAAATCAAATTCATGCTGCAAGTTTTACCATATCTGCTGTTGAGCTGCCGCAATATGGCTTTAAATGAGGAAGAACAGGAAGACTTGAAGCGTGAGTTTACCTTGATTCGCAAGCGGATAGAATACCAAGCAGCCAAGAATTTGAATAGTAATTTACAGGCAACATTTGGCTTGCAATTAAATGATATTGAGATTTCTCTCTTAGCCGTTCTTTTGCTTTCTTATCGGAAGGACAGGGATATTCATGCAACCAGTCAAGATTTTGTCCAATTAAAAGAAGCGATTGATGAGTTTATCTGGCGTTTTGAAGTTAGTTCGCACTTTGAAATTGAAAATAAAGAAGATTTGTTGCGGAATTTATTGACACACTGCAAGGCTCTGCTGTTCCGTAAAACCTACGGAATTGTATCCCAAAATCCATTAACTGCTCAAATCAAGGAAAAATATGCAGAGTTGTTTGCGGTCACCAAGTCTTGCGCTGTGATTTTGGAGGAAGCGTGGCTTATTTCACTAACCGATGATGAGGTGGCTTATCTTGCTCTTCACATGGGTGGATTTTTAAAGCATAATCATGCTGAAAAACGAGATGCTAAACGAATTTATTTAGTTTGTGACGAGGGAGTCGCTGTGCAGAAATTGCTGCTCAAGCAGTGCTTATATCATTTGCCAAATGAAAATTTAGGCGCTGTTTTTACGACAGAGCAATTCAAAAGTGTTGAAGACATTTTAGATGTGGACTTATTGATTACGACAAATGACGGGTTGGAAACTACTTTGCCAACGATACAGGTTCAGCCTATTTTGGACTACGAGGATGTATTGAATATTACTTCTTTTGTGAAAGATCAATCTCTTTCTACTAAAGGCGTGCGATTTAGTCAAGATTTAGAACGACTTTTGTCACAATACCTCAAGGATTCAACTCGTACACAAGAGTTGAAAAATAAAATTCAAAAGCTTGTAAACGAAGAATTATTATCAACTTCAACAGAAGACTGAAAGAATGGATGACTAGCTAGGAATAGAATTCCCGGCTTTTTTAGGTACTAAAAATAGTCCAATCTTGAACACAGCCTTGTGCTTTATTTGGTCTTTTTTTCTCTCTTAGAGCAGCTTATACTAAAGATAGAAATATAATATTATCTTGAGGAGGAATGATCATGCTAAACGTAAACGAAATTACTCGGGAATCTTGGATTTTAAGTACTTTCCCAGAATGGGGCACTTGGCTTAACGAAGAAATTGAAGCAGAAGTAGTGCCTGAAGGTAACTTTGCTATGTGGTGGTTAGGGAATTGTGGTGTTTGGATTAAGACGCCAGGCGGAGCTAATGTGGTTATGGATCTTTGGTCTAACCGCGGAAAATCAACTAAAAAGGTCAAAGATATGGTGCGGGGACATCAAATGGCAAATATGGCAGGCGTACGTAAATTACAGCCAAATTTGCGCGTGCAGCCAATGGTGATTGATCCATTTATGATTAATGAGTTGGACTATTATCTGGTATCGCATTTTCACAGTGACCATATTGATATCAATACTGCAGCAGCGATTGTCAACAATCCGAAATTGAATCATGTTAAATTTGTCGGACCTTATGAATGTGGCGAAATCTGGAAAAAATGGGGTGTCCCAGAAGAACGTATCATCGTGATTAAACCCGGCGAAAGTTTTGAGTTTAAAGATATTAAAGTATCAGCTGTGGAATCTTTCGACCGAACTTGCTTGGTAACACTTCCGGTTGATGGTGCTGATGCCCAAGATGGTGAACTGAAAGGTCTGCCTGTAACAGATGAAGAAATGGCGCGTAAAGCAGTCAATTACATCTTTGAAACGCCAGGTGGTACAATTTATCATGGTGCAGATTCGCACTTCTCAAACTATTTTGCCAAACACGGAAAAGATTTCAATATTGATGTAGCGATTAACAACTACGGTGATAATCCAATCGGTATTCAAGACAAGATGACTTCAATTGATTTGCTTCGTATGGCTGAAAACCTTCGTGCCAAAGTTATTATTCCAGTTCATTATGATATTTGGTCTAACTTCATGGCTTCAACGGACGAGATTTTAGCCTTGTGGAAGATGCGTAAAGAGCGCCTCCAATATCAATTCCATCCATTCATCTGGGAAGTCGGTGGTAAATATACCTATCCGCAAGACAAAGACAGGATTGAATATCATCACCCACGTGGCTTTGATGATTGCTTTGAGCATGATTCAAACATTCAATTTAAGGCTTTACTATAAAAAATTAAGTGGGAATTATCCGTATACATTGCGATATGCGGATAATTTTCTTATAATGATAGTGTAGAATAATTGCTACTGAAAAGGTAGTATTATAAAAGGAGAATTCAATGTCAAATTTATCTGTCAATGCCATTCGTTTTTTGGGAATTGATGCTATTGAAAAATCAAAATCTGGGCATCCAGGTGTTGTCATGGGCGCAGCACCGATGGCTTATGACTTATTTACCAAGCAAATGCGTGTGAATCCAGAAGTACCAAATTGGGTCAATCGCGATCGTTTTGTTTTATCAGCAGGCCACGGCTCTATGCTGCTCTATGCACTTCTTCACTTGTCTGGTTTTCAAGATGTCACTATGGACGAAATCAAGCACTTCCGTCAATGGGGTTCTAAAACGCCTGGACATCCAGAATTTGGACATACGGCTGGTGTAGATGCGACAACTGGACCCCTCGGTCAAGGAATTTCGATGGCAACTGGTTTTGCACAAGCAGAACGTTTCCTAGCTGCTAAGTACAACCGTGAAGGCTATAATATCTTTGACCACTATACCTATGTCATCTGTGGTGACGGGGACTTAATGGAAGGTGTGTCTGCTGAAGCGGCTTCTTATGCTGGACTGCAAAAGCTAGATAAGCTCATCGTTCTCTATGATTCAAACGACATCAATTTGGACGGAGAAACGAAAGATTCCTTTACAGAAAGTGTTCGTGACCGTTACAATGCTTACGGCTGGCACACAGCTTTGGTCAAAGATGGAACAGACTTAGAAGCAATCGATACGGCGATTGAAACCGCAAAAGTTTCTGGCAAACCTTCCTTGATTGAAGTCAAAACGGTGATTGGTTATGGCTCACCAAATAAACAAGGGACAAATGCTGTTCATGGAGCGCCTCTTGGTGCGGAAGAAGCAGCGGCTACTCGCAAAGCCCTTACTTGGGATTACGCACCATTTGAAATTCCAGAAGAAGTCTACGAAGATTATCGAGTTAATGTTGCAGAACGCGGCAAAGCTGCCTATGATGCTTGGGAAAAACTCGTTGAAGAATACAAACAAGCCTATCCTGACTTAGCTGATGAAGTTTCTGCCATTATTGCTGGAAAAGATCCAGTTGAGATCAAACCAGAAGATTTTCCAGTAAAAGAAACAGGTCTTTCACAAGCTACTCGTAATTCTAGCCAAGATGCTTTGAATGCTGCCGCAAAAGTTCTCCCAACTTTCCTTGGTGGCTCTGCTGACCTCGCTCATTCTAATATGACTTACATCAAAGAAGATGGCTTGCAAGATGATGCCCACCGTCTTAACCGCAATATTCAATTTGGTGTGCGTGAATTTGCTATGGGTACTATTTTGAATGGTATGGCGCTTCACGGAGGACTTCGTGTTTATGGCGGTACGTTCTTTGTCTTCTCAGACTATGTTAAAGCGGCTGTTCGCTTATCAGCCCTTCAAGGCTTACCTGTGACTTATGTCTTTACGCATGACTCAATTGCAGTTGGTGAGGATGGTCCAACTCATGAACCAATTGAGCACTTAGCAGGTCTTCGTGCAATTCCAAACCTCAATGTCTTGCGCCCAGCAGATGCACGTGAAACACAGGCTGCTTGGTACTTGGCACTCAAGAGTCAAACAACTCCAACAGCTTTGGTTCTCACACGTCAAAACTTGACAGTTGAAGCTAGAACTGACTTTGACAAGGTGGCGAAAGGAGCTTATGTTGTATATGAAACAGCAAATGGTTTTGATACAATTCTTCTGGCATCTGGTTCTGAAGTTAACTTAGCTGTTGCAACTGCTAAAGAGTTGGAAGTACAAGGAGAAAAGGTTCGTGTTGTCAGCGTACCATCAACAGACATCTTTGATGCACAAGACGCTGCTTACAAAGAAGAAATTTTACCAAATGCAGTTCGTCGCCGTGTTGCTATCGAAATGGCTGCAACCCAGTCTTGGTATAAATATGTCGGACTTGACGGAGCTGTTATCGGTATTGACAAATTCGGTGCTTCTGCCCCAGCTGCTAAGGTAATGGAAGAATATGGCTTCACCGTTGCTCATGTCGTAGAAGTTGTGAAAAATTTGAAATAGTAACTATCAAGAAGAACCGAGGCTTGCTTTGCTTCGGTTTTTCTAACTAGAAATGCTATAATGAAAATAGGAAATTTTATCTCGGAGGTGTGAAGATGACAAAGGAAAGTATGATTTATCAGCTGTTGGATGAATTGAAAATTTCTTATGATCGTCTGGATCATGAACCAATTTCTTCCGTTATTGAGGCAGCTGAAAAAGGAATTGTCTTACCGGGGCAACAGGTCAAAAATCTCCTTTTGAAAAATAAAAAGGGACGTCAATTTTATTTGGTCATTTTGCGGGACGAAAAAACGGCAGATATCAAGCATTTGGCAGAAATCCTTGATGAAAAACGATTATCATTTGCCAATGATAAGGAGCTGGAGGAGCTTTTACAGGTAGAGCCAGGTGCGGTTACACCCTTTGGGCTGCTTTTTGATAAGGAAAAGAAAGTCCAACTGATTGTGGACGAGGAGGTTGATCCGAACTTGACCGTGGGTTTTCATCCTTTTGTCAATACAACAACGCTCAATATCGCTTATGCGGACTTTTTACGCTTTTTGGAAAAAGCAGAGCATACTGTCAAAAGAATTCGCTGCTAGTCAGACTTAAGGAGGAATCCTTTTAGAAATTTCAGCTCTTCCTTGTAAATTCTTTAGGAATCTGCTATAGTAGATAATATATGAAATCTAAAGGAGACTAAAATGAAAATGGGTAACGGTTTTTCAATTTTAATCATGTTGGTTGTGATGATGGGCTTGATGTTCTTCATGCAACGTTCTCAAAAGAAACAAGCAGACAAACGGATGGAAAGCTTGAACAAACTACAAAAAGGATATGAAGTCATTACGATTGGTGGCTTGTATGGTACGGTTGATGAAGTTGATACTGAAAAGAAAACGGTTGTTCTCGATGTAGATGGTGTTTACTTGACATTTGAATTAACAGCTATTAAGACCGTATTGCCTCTCACAGAGGGAATCACAGCAGTTGCTGGTGCAGACGGAAGTGTTGATATGTCAGAAGATACAGCTATTGAAGAAGAATAGTAGTGTTTTAAGCTAAAAAAGGGATTGGAGTTTCTCCAGTTCTTTTATTTTTGCTTGAAAGGTTTCTTTTACAATTTATAAGAATAATTCTTTTTCTACTTTGACGTCGCCAATTAGCTATTTTGATGCCAAAGCCCAACCAAGTAACAAATATTCCCTTAGCAGAATAGGAATTTTAAAAAGATAAAGCATTTAATTTTATCGTAAAATAATGTGAAAAAGAAATTGGAGCCAAAAATTTCTATGTTTCGGCTTCTTTTTTATCTGAAATTTATCATAAATCCCATTTTTAGAGGATTTATGATATAATGAAATGTAAAACTTTATTAGGAAAACAAGCAGATGTTTAGTTTTAAGAAAAAAGAAAAAATTGAAGTTCCGTTACAAATACCAAAACATATCGGTATTATTATGGACGGGAATGGTCGTTGGGCTAAAAAGAGAATGCAGCCGCGCGTTTTCGGGCATAAGTCTGGAATGGAAACTTTGCAAAATGTTACCATTGCAGCTAAAGAGTTGGGTGTCCAAGTATTGACAGTCTACGCGTTCTCCACAGAAAATTGGTCGCGTCCTGAAAAAGAAGTCAGCTTTATCATGAACTTGCCGGTTGAATTTTACGACCGTTATGTGCCTGAGTTGCATAGAAATAACGTAAAAATTCAAATGATTGGAGATACAGAGCGGCTGCCTAAG
This sequence comes from Streptococcus sp. HMSC034E12, assembly GCF_001835915.1. Classification (NCBI taxonomy): domain Bacteria; kingdom Bacillati; phylum Bacillota; class Bacilli; order Lactobacillales; family Streptococcaceae; genus Streptococcus; species Streptococcus sp. HMSC034E12. Next base: position 51,159 of record NZ_KV826462.1, on the reverse strand, counting down.
ACAACGTATGATGCGCTTTGCAAAGCAGAAGAATTAACGCGACTCAACACAGGCTTGATTCTGAATTTTGCCTTGAATTATGGTGGTCGTGCTGAGATTGTTCAGGCAGTTAAAATGATTGCTCAAGATGTGTTAGATGCCAAGTTCAGTCCGGGCGAGATTGATGAAGAGATGATTGCCAATTATCTACAAACCAGCAGTCTACCTCGATTATTGCGCAATCCGGATTTGGTCATTCGAACGAGCGGAGAATTGCGTTTGAGTAATTTCTTACCTTGGCAAAGTGCATATAGTGAGCTGTATTTTACAGACATTTTATGGCCGGATTTTGATGAGAAAGCTTTGAAAGCAGCTATTGAAGAATATAGTAAACGAAATCGTCGATTTGGCGGCGTGTAGGAGAATTTATGGATAAGGATTTACAAAGACGTGTTATTTTTGGCGGAGTGGCACTTGCTATCTTCATTCCAGTTTTGATGATAGGAGGCGCTCTTCTGCAAATTGGAATGGGGCTTCTAGCCATGTTGGGTGTTCATGAATTGCTACAAATGAAAGGGCTGAGAAGTACCACACTAGAAGGTGTCTTAGCTATGTTAGCAGGTTTTGTGCTGACGATTCCACTCGAAAACTATTTGAAATTTTTGTCGGTAGACGGAAATGTTGTGGCTTATAGTTTAGTTGTTTTTCTTCTATTAGTCTCAACTGTTCTAGGGAAAAATTACAGTTTTGAAGATGCGGCTTATCCAATCGCTGCGAGTTTTTACGTGGGAATTGGCTTCAATGCTTTGCTAGATGCACGGGTGGCTGGTTTTGACAAAGTGCTCTTAGCCTTGTTTATCGTCTGGGCAACGGATAGCGGAGCTTACTTGGTCGGACGGAGATATGGCGTACGTCGCTTAGCTCCTCATGTTTCACCAAATAAAACTGTTGAGGGCAGCCTAGGAGGCATTGCTTCAGCAGTCCTTGTAACATTTATTTTTATGTTGTTTGATAGAAACGTTGCCGCACCTCATCATATGTTTGTCATGCTTCTTTCCACAGTATTCTTTAGTATTGCAGGTCAGTTTGGGGACTTGGTAGAAAGTGCAATTAAGCGCCATTTTGGAGTCAAAGATTCTGGTAAATTTATACCCGGACATGGTGGTGTGTTAGATCGTTTTGACAGCATGCTGTTTGTCTTTCCCTTGATGCATTTCTTTGGATTGTTCTAATGAGAATGGTAAAATGAAGTGGGACAGACTAACGTGATTGTTTTGTAATCACTCACAGAAAAATGAAATCTGAGAAGATGAGATAAAAAATCAATATTTCGCAAGAAGTTTATTTTGTTACTCCCCTCTGCACAGTTGACTAGGATAGTTGTTGTTCTTTCCCTAGTAAGGGATTAGAACTACCACTCGACAGTGATTGATTGGCACTAAAGTACCTAATCAATTGTGCATAGGAACTCTAAATTGACTAAAGTCAACAGAGTTTCTCATTACTGCGTTTTGTTGTAAAAATAATTATTGTAAGAGTCTGGGAAACGTTCCTTCCAGCCTCTTTGTGAATGAACTTTATAAGGAAATCTTAAGCCGAGTGAAGTAATCTTGATTTGCTGGGTGCAATTCAGTAAGATGATCATGTCAGAAAGTAGAAAGGTTGGTGTAATGCAGTCTGGTATTATAGGAATTATCACCTTTATCATTGTTTTTGGAATTATTGTAGTTGTTCATGAGTTTGGACATTTCTATTTTGCGAAAAAATCGGGCATTTTGGTGCGGGAGTTTGCTATTGGAATGGGCCCGAAAATTTTTGCTCATATCGGAAAAGACGGTACGGCGTATACCATTCGGATGTTACCGCTGGGTGGCTATGTTCGTATGGCTGGTTGGGGCGAAGATTCGACCGAGATTAAAACCGGAACACCTGCTAGTTTGACTTTAAATGAAGCAGGTAAGGTCGTCCGAATCAACCTTTCGGGCAAGAAAATTGATCAAACCGCTTTGCCGATGAATGTGACGGGCTTTGATTTGGAAGACAAGCTGGAAATCACTGGTTTGGTACTAGATGAACAAAAGACCTATGCGGTTGACCATGACGCAACAATCGTAGAAGAAGACGGCACAGAGGTTCGGATTGCTCCGCTTGATGTGCAGTATCAAAATGCTAGTTTAGGCGGGCGCCTCATTACCAACTTTGCAGGACCGATGAACAATTTCATTTTGGGGATTGTAGCTTTTCTGTTGTTGATTTTCATGCAGGGTGGCGTTGCCAATCCCAATACAAATCATATTCGTGTCTTACAGGACGGTGCCTTGGCACAAGCTGGTGTAAAAAATAACAACCAGATTTTAAAAGTTGGTCAAGCAGAAATCAAGAATTGGTCGGATTTGACCCAAGCTGTTCAGTCTGAGACGAAAAACAGTAAAGGGCAGTCAGAACTAAATGTGACTGTTAAAAGCGGAAATAAAGTTCAAGAGCTGACAGTTAAGCCTAAAAAAGAGCAAGGAAGATATCTATTAGGAGTGATGCCGGGCTTGAAATCAGATTTTCCGTCTATGATCGCGGGTGGGTTTAGCATGGCTTGGAACGCTAGTTTCCGCATCTTTGACGCTTTAAAAAATTTAATTTTCCACCCAGACATCAATAAACTAGGCGGTCCTGTGGCGATTTACAAAGCCAGTAGTGACGCTGCTAAAGGCGGAATTGAAAGTGTTATCGCTTTATTAGCTATGCTATCTCTAAATATTGGTATTTTTAATCTCATTCCTATCCCAGCGCTTGACGGTGGAAAGATTGTGCTCAATCTTCTTGAAGCCATTCGTCGCAAGCCATTGAAACAGGAAACAGAAACCTATGTCACGTTGGCAGGTGTCGCTGTTATGGTACTCCTAATGATTGTGGTGACCTGGAATGATATTATGAGAACCTTCTTTTAAAAGGTGAATTCTAAATAATAAATAAAAGGAAGAATTTATGAAACAAAGTAAAATGTTAATCCCAACACTACGTGAAATGCCTAGTGATGCACAAGTCATCAGCCATGCACTTATGCTGCGTGCGGGCTATGTCCGCCAAATTTCAGCAGGTGTTTACTCTTACTTACCATTGGCTAATCGCGTGATTGAAAAAGTAAAAAAAATCATGCGAGAAGAATTTGAAAAAATCGGTGCGGTCGAAATGTTAGCTCCAGCCCTCCTTAGTGCCGACCTTTGGCGTGAATCAGGTCGTTATGATACCTACGGTGAAGATCTTTATAAATTAAAAAATCGCGAAGGTTCAGATTTTATCTTAGGGCCCACTCATGAAGAAACATTCACCGCAATTGTACGGGATTCTGTAAAATCTTATAAGCAATTACCGCTTAATCTTTATCAGATTCAGGCTAAATACCGTGATGAAAAGCGTCCTCGAAATGGCTTATTGCGGACACGTGAGTTTATCATGAAAGACGGTTATAGCTTCCATGCCAATTACGATAGCCTAGACGTGACTTATGATGAATACAAGACGGCTTATGAAAATATTTTTATTCGTAGTGAGATTGAATTTAAAGGTATTATCGGTGACGGTGGTGCCATGGGTGGAAAGGATAGTCAAGAATTTATGGCCATTACACCTGAACGGACAGACCTCAGCCGTTGGGTTGTCTTGGACAAGTCAGTCGCTAGCTTTGATGAAATTCCAGCTGATGTGCAAGAAGCCATTAAAGCTGAATTGACAAGTTGGTTGGTGTCTGGTGAAGATACTGTTGTGTATTCAAGCGAGTCAAACTATGCTGCAAATTTGGAAATGGCAACGAATGAATACAAACCAAGCAATCGTGTCGTGGCAAAAGAGGAATTGACTCGTATAGAGACCCCAGATTGCAAGTCAATTGATGAAGTCGCTGCTTTTCTTCATGTTGATGAAAGCCAAACAATTAAAACGTTGGTTTATATTGCTGATGAGAAACCGATTGTAGCGCTTCTTGTTGGGAATGATCAACTGAATGAAGTCAAGCTGAAAAATTATTTAGGTGCTGATTTTTTTGAACCAGCAAGTGAAAAAGAAGTTCGTGAATTATTTGGAGCAAACTTTGGTTCTCTTGGACCTGTTCATCTTCCAGAAGATGTTCAAATTATCGCTGATCGCAAAGTAGAGGACGTTCGAAATGCGGTGGTTGGTGCCAATGAAGACGGTTATCATTTGACCGGTGTCAATCCAGGGCGAGACTTCACAGCAGAATATGTAGATATTCGCGAGGTGCGTGAAGGAGAAATTTCACCAGACGGACAAGGCGTCTTGAAATTTGCACGTGGCATTGAAATTGGACATATTTTTAAATTAGGAACTCGTTATTCAGAAAGTATGAATGCGACTGTTTTAGATGAAAATGGTCGTGCAGTTCCTGTCGTAATGGGCTGCTATGGTATTGGTGTCAGTCGCCTCTTATCAGCTGTTATGGAGCAACATGCACGCCTCTTTGTCAATAAAACGCCAAAGGGAGACTATCGCTATGCTTGGGGAATCAATTTTCCAAAAGAATTGGCACCGTTTGATGTGCATCTAATCCCTGTAAATGTCAAAGACGAGGAAGCTCTTTCATTGACAGAACAACTAGAAGCAAAGCTGCTCAAAGCTGGCTACGAAGTTTTGACAGATGACCGCAATGAACGCGCAGGTGTGAAATTCAGCGATAGTGACTTGATTGGCCTACCAATCCGTGTGACGATCGGGAAAAAAGCAGCTGACCGCATCGTTGAAGTCAAAATCAAAGCGACAGGTGATACCATTGAAGTGCATGTTGACAACCTTCTTGAAACACTTGCAATCTTAACGAAGAAAAATGAATAAATAGGTCTAAAACAAGATCTAAATTATCATTCAAAAAACAGGAAAAATCTTAATTGGAGACAATCCGAAAGAGATTTTGCCTGTTTTTTTGAGTTGATACTTTGCGTCGACTTGTTGGCGTGGGACAAAGAAGGACTGTTGAGGGAAATGTGTTTTACTTTGCTTTCATTTTTTACTATTTGAAGATAAAAAATAAATTTTTAGGGCATCTTCTGAGGAAACCTTTGAAATATTTTATACTAAAAAGGTAGAAAAAGGAGTTGAAATGAGAAAGATAAAAAATATTCTTCAAATGAGTTTGCTAATCGTTCTGACACAGATTGCTTTGGTATTGCTGACGACGCCATTGTCCAAATCATTGACCTTTCAGCAGTCAAGTTTTGTATTTTTGTTCATTCTATTTTCTTGTGGCTTGCTTTATTTTCGCTATTTTTCCAGAGAGTTAACAGATTTTAAATCAGAAATCTTAACGGCTCGTTACTGGCCTCTCCTGCGATTATCCTATCTCATGATGGTATTTATCAATGCTATAGGAGTTTATCTGATGATTTTAGAAGGGACGGCTGCTGTTTCAGAAAGTCAACAATTATTTATGAGCCTGTTCATCCACTCCTCTCTTTTTTTGCTGGGTGTTGATGTGATAGCTCTGGTGCCTGAAGTACGGTCATTTATTATTCATCTTTTTGTTTCAAAAGATCAAGCAAGAATGAGTTTTGTGATAGGGAGTTTGTTTTTTATCCTTTTACGAAATCCAGCTGATATCAGTTGTTTTATCGTTTATACGGGCTTAGGATTTCTGTTTTCGCTCTTTATTCCCAAGCCACTTCCTCGTTTGGAGTTCTCCATTTTCAGTCATTTGTTGCGCAATAGCTTTTCTCTTCTTTTCTTGCTCATTTTTTGGTAAATTCCTTTTGTAGAAATCTCACTTCTATGATAAAATGAGAGCATTATAGATTGGATGAGAAGGACAATGATACAAAAGGAAGAACAGTTAGAATGGTTGCACCAACACCAAACAAAAGAGCCGCATTTAGGCTTAGAACGAGTGAGACGACTATTAGCATTGCGAGGTAATCCGCATTTACAAATCTCGGTCATTCACATTGCAGGTACCAATGGAAAAGGATCAACGATTGCGCATTTACGTCAGCTATTGCAAGTAAAGAAGTTGTGTATTGGAACGTTTACATCGCCTTATCTTCTTAACTATAATGAGCAAATTGCAATCAATGGTTTACCTATTTCAGACGAAGACTTTTATTCTTTGTTGCAATCTTATCAAGAGTTATTAAAAAAGCAGGTAGATGATACGGTATTGCAGGCAATAACAGAGTTTGAGATTATCACGGCGTTGGCTTATGATTATTTCTGCCAGCAAGAGGTAGATGTGGTCATAATGGAAGTAGGTCTGGGTGGTTTATTGGACAGTACTAATGTGTGTCGACCGGATTTGACAGCTATTACGACAATCGGACTAGATCACATGGCTATTTTAGGTACCACACTGGCAGACATTGCAGTGCAAAAGGCAGGTATTATCAAAGAGAGGGTACCAGTGGTGACAGGCAAGATTTCTTCAGAAGCACTGGCAGTTATTCACACTATTGCTCAGCAACGTCAGGCTTCTCATGTCCGCTATGGGAAAGATTATCAGGTAGAGTCTGTGCAACGCTTGGCAGAAGGAGAAAAATTTCGTTTTTCAAATGCATTTCGGAAGAAAGAAGACTATCAAAGTGTTCTTTTGGGCGTTCATCAAGTTGAGAATGCAGGACTTGCACTTGAATTATGCGATCAATATTGCTACTTGAAAGGTTTACCATTGTTGAGTGAAAATGAGATAAGACGGGCATTAAAAAGAACGTATTGGCCTGCTCGCTTGGAGAAAATTTCAAATGCACCATTGATTTTGCTAGATGGTGCACACAATCCTCATGCAATGAAAGCCCTGATTGCTTCCTTAGAAAGCTATTTTCCAGATTATCAAAAAACGATTTTATTTACATGTATTCAAACTAAGGCGTTGGATGAAATGGTTGCTTTGTTAAAAACTGTTTCCAAATCTCAGTTATTTCTCACTACATTTGAAGATTCGAAGAGTTTTTCAACAGAAGAAATGCAAGGTTTGGCAAAGCGTGAAAAGTTAAAATATGTAGAGTGGTTGCCTTATTTGGAGCAATACAAAAAAGTCAAACATGGAGAGAAAGAGCTACTGCTCATCACAGGCTCTCTCTATTTCCTTGCAGATGTGAGAAAATATCTAATGAGCGATAGGTAAAAGGGGGTTTTCTAAATAGTTAAAATGTGATAGAATAAAAGAGCAATTCGTTTGCACAGAGTAAGTGGTCTGCGTTAAGTGTGTATGGATGGGATGTTGCCATACAACGAAACATTTGTGCGGTAGACCATTGCATCCGCTGTCATTTTGACAGCTCCCGAAAGAAAAGGAGCGAATATGAGAAAAAACTCGCCTAAGTTGTCGGTGCAACTTTTAGTTGCCCTTTCTATGATTGTAGCTCTCTGCTTTGTCTTAGAGAGGTTTTCAATCTTTGTCATCCCTCGTTTGTTGAAGCTGAGCCCAGCTTTCATTGGTTATACCCTTATGGGAAGTGTCGCTGGTCCGATTTTATCTGGTCTGGTTTCTGCCGTATATGATATGCTTTCCTTTTTCTTTTTGAGTCAGGGGCAACCATTCATTATCTGGTTTACATTGATTGAAGCCTTGCAAGGTATTCTCTATGGTTATTTCTTTTATGGCAAAGAATTACGATTTGAACGGAAGAAAGACTGGCTTTGGGTGACACTAGCAACTGTCGCTGTTATGGGAGTGGGGACCTTTACCTTAACGCCCTTAGCTCTCCATTTACAATATGGAGTACCCTTTGTTGCACTATACGCTACTCGGGCATGGTCTGTTTTTGAAATTCCTTTACGAGTATTTGTGACAATGCTCATTGTCACACAGTTGCAACGAATCCCCGAATTACGTAAGTTAATGGGATTAAACAATAAGTGAAAAAACGAGAGCAGAAAAAGGCTGAGACATCACTGTCTACAGCCTTTTCAAATATGCATTTTTTAATAGTTTTTTATCAAATCAACGGTTGAACGATCCAATTTCTTAACAAGAGCTTGTAAGAAAGCTTGAGCTTGTAGAAAGTCGTCCATTGCGTAGAGTGTTTGATGAGAATGAATGTAACGTGCACAAACACCAATAGTTGTAGAAGGCACACCACCGTTTTTGAGATGAGCAGCGCCTGCATCGGTTCCGCCTTTGCCACAGTAGTATTGATACTTGATGCCTGCTTCTTCTGCCGTTGTTAGAAGGAAATCTTTCATATTTGGCAACATGAGGTGACCTGGGTCAAAGAAACGAATCAGAGTCCCTTCTCCGATAGATCCTTGATCTCCGTAAATGTCGCCAGCAGGCGAACAGTCTACTGCCAAGAAAACTTCTGGGTCAAACTTAGTCGTTGAAACATGGGCTCCACGCAATCCGACTTCTTCTTGGACATTGGCTCCAACATAAAGTTCGTTGTTAAGCTTTTGTCCAGCCAGAGCTTGAACCAGTTCACTCACCATGAGGACACCGTAACGATTGTCCCAAGCTTTTGAGATAACGTTTTTCCCATTAGCTGTGAGAATAGCAGAGCTGTCTGGTACAATCGTATCGCCTGGACGAATGCCGTAGCTTTCAGCTTCTGCTTTATCAGCAAATCCACCGTCAAAAACAATATCTTCAATCCTTGGTAGACTTGGTCCACCTGTTCCACGAGTCAAATGTGGAGGAACAGATCCTGAAATAACAGGAATTTCATCTCCTGTACGATTAGATAATTTAAACCGTTGGCTGCTAACGACGAGTGGATTCCAGCCACCAATTTGTACCACACGAAACGTCCCGTCGGGTTTGATTTCACTCACCATGAAGCCAACTTCATCCATGTGGGCAGCTACCAAGACACGTGGTGCATTAGTAGCTTCTGAATGTTTTACTCCGAAAATACCACCTAAGCCGTCGGTTATGACTTCGTCTACATGAGGAGTGATTTTTTTACGCAAATAATTGCGAACAGGCGCTTCATGCCCTGAAACGGCAGCAATTTCTGTTACTTCTTTGATTTTTGAAAATAATTCTGACATCATTAACCTTCTTTCTGTTCTTATTTTATCATTTTCTATCATAGTTGGGTAGCATTCAAAGATAAAAAACAGTAGTGTTTCGATTTGTCCCAATTTATCTTTTGTGTTAAAATATTGTCATGAAAGCTAAAAAGATTCTATTAACAACGGCTGCACTTGCGGGAGTAGGGATTGCAGCTTATGCGACTAAAAAAACGTTGGACGAACGAAAAGAAGCTGAGTGGCGTGAGCAATTAGTTGCTGAAATTCGGAAAAGGTTGTCTAAATTAGGACCAATTGCTACACTGTATGTGCAATTATACAAGTCAGATGAACACCAATTGGTTGGTGGTGTGGTGTATGAAGATAATCGACACATCACATTTGTGTATGAAAACGGTGAATTGACCTATGAGGAAGAACAATGATTATTCCAGCAAATATAGAAGAATTGGCATCATTTGTGAAACGCGAAGGAAAGATTGTGTTCTTTTTCACAGCCGAGTGGTGTGGAGATTGTCGTTTTATTAAACCTTTTTTGCCTGAGATTGAAGCAGAAAATCCTGATTTTACCTTTGTTGAGGTCAATCGTGACGATTATATGGAAGTTGCCAAAAAGTGGGATGTGTATGGGATTCCTAGCCTAGTAGTCCTAGAAAATGGACAAGAAATTGGTCGTTTTGTTAATCGCGAGCGAAAAACGAAGACGCAAATCAATGAATTTTTAGCCCAGTTATTATGAATTGTATATAGTGGAGGAACAATGATTTTTACATATAATAAAGAGCATGTTGGCGATGTGTTGATGGTGATTGTTGCAGACAGTCAAGATGCTAAGTTATCTGCTGAACGCAAAGGTGATGTGGCGCGTGTCTATCGCCAAGATACTGGAGAAACGGTTGCTTGGAATATTTTTGGGGTTTCCAATCTTTTTAATATCACTAATCGCGGACAAGTTTTCCTGACCGATGAAGAAATTTCAATTCTTAACCAAGAATTGAGTCAAGCAGGTTTTGAGCCAGAATTAGTCAATGACCTTACTCCAAAATTTGTAGTGGGTGAAATTGTTGAAATGGAAGTACATCCGGATAGTGACCATCTCAATATTTGTCAAGTAAGAGTCGCAGCAGAAAAAGTAATTCAAATCGTAGCAGGAGCGCCTAATGCTAAAGTGGGTCTGAAGACGATTGTGGCATTACCTGGTACTATGATGCCAAAAGGAAACTTGATTTTTCCTGGTGAACTGCGTGGAGTAGCGAGTTTTGGTATGATGTGCAGTCCTCGTGAGTTGCAACTGCCAAATGCCCCACAAAAGCGCGGAATTATTGAATTAGCAAGCTCAGAAGTAGTAGGAACAGCTTTTGATCCAATCAAACATTGGCAAGAATAAGTACAAATTAATCGTGGATTTTCACGATTTTTTCTTTTTTCTTACGAATAAATAGTTAGGAGGAAAAGAAAATGTATAATAAAGTAATTTTAATTGGTCGCTTGGTTAATATACCAGAGTTAAATAAAACAGCTAATGATAAATCTGTGGCGCGTGCAACGCTTGCTGTTAATCGCCGATATAAAGGACAAAATGGCGAGCGAGAAGCGGATTTTGTAAACGTCATTGTTTGGGGCAAATTAGCCGAAACTTTAGCAAGTTATGCAACAAAAGGAAGCTTAATTTCTCTTGATGGAGAACTTCGTACCCGTCGTTATGAGAAAGACGGTGTGACACATTATGTAACAGAAGTGCTTTGCAACGGCTTCCAGTTATTAGAAAGTCGTGCCCAACGAGCTCTTCGTGAGAATAATACAGGTGCAGACTTGGCAGATTTGGTTCTAGAAGAAGAGGAATTGCCATTTTAGGAATAGAAATTTCCGATTAAAATATTTAAAAATATTAGGATATTGAAGCTGAAATTTATCTTGATGTGATTAAAAAATGAGAAAAATACAGTTCCTAATCAAAGTTCAGTCATTAATAACAGAAAAGCTTAAAATCAACGTTTTTGATAACTTGCTTTTAAGCTTTTTTACTATTTCTGGGATTTTTATCTATTTGAATATCTTTTGTGACTCAATATGAATCTAAAGGAAACTGTTTAGCTTTAAAAATTATTATGACAGGCAAAATTCAACGACTTGAGTGATTGATAATTTTAAAAGAGAAGTTGATGTGTATGAAAAAAATTAACAATAAATAGTTGACAAATGGGAGCGGTTGCAGTAAAATCGACTTAAACGTTTAAGTTAAAAATTAATTTTCTCAAAGGAGTTTTACAATGAAAAAAGTCTTTTCTTATTTAGTGTTAGCAGGAAGCTGTTTTAGTCTAATGGCTTGTGGACAAACCACAAAGAACTCATCTGTAACGAATACAAGTGAGACAAACCGTAAGGAGATAAAAGTTAATTACTATGATACAGATGGGAAAACTTTATTAAAAAATGAAAAAGTTAATTCTATTAAAGATATTTTGAAGTTTAAGCCTGAAAAGCAGGGAAAGAATTTTGAAGGTTGGTATGTAAAACCAGATTATTCGCGAAAATTTACGGATAAAATGGAGGTGAAATCAGTGTTATCCTTGTATGCAGGTTTTTCAACCTATAAAGCAGATAAGAGAGAGTTTATTATTCTGGGCAAAGGGAAAAGTCCGACATTAAAAACATCTAATTGGGGTGCGGTAGTAAATGATACACACAAGATGAAAAAAGAGGAGCAAGCAAATAGTAATATTTATAAAATTACTGTTGATTTAGAAGCAGGAGATGAATTTCAATTTGCCATTAATAATAAATGGGAAAATCAAAGAGGATTTGGTTATCTTCAAACAACTAAAAAAGATGGTGTTAGTTATTTCGAGAACTCAGGAGGTATAGGTGAAGTTTCAAGTAAACGTGCTAATATAAAAGTTGTCAAACCAGGGACTTATACCTTTACTTTAGTGACACATCCAGCTGAGGATACTTATGATACGAAAAACGAAAAATACACTGAACTAAAAAAGGAGGCTTTCAACATGAATCCTTTTGATACAATTTTTTGGGACTATACAAAAAAATGAGTGAGAAAGTCCACTCATTATACGATCAGATATAGATTTAAACCAGAATATCATGATTTTGAATTTTCTTACGTTGTATAGCCCATTCAATGCTTTGAAATAAATGTTGAAATTTTTCTTCAAATATATTTGGTAGGTAAAGTTTCTTTTTAAGATTAGACGTGAGTTGATGGATACTTTCATCAATCACTAAAATATTTTTAGCTGCAAAATATTCTAAATCAATCGTATTTTCAGTGAAAATAAAAATATCTTTAAAAGTATTCTGAATTTTTGTTAACCGTTCTTCGTTTCGTATAGGGAGAGTAAGTAAGGTAAAAGGCTCATTATTAAAGTAAGTTTGAGCTGTACGATGGATGCGAGAGTAATCTGTATTTATCTGAAAAAATACAGGATTATCAATGAAACTATCTAAGGCAATTAGAGGGGAAAAATTGATATTTCCAATTTTATAGAAAGTTTCGTTATCTATATCTAATGTAATAACAGCATCTACATTATCGTATTTTTCAATACACTGCTCATTTAAATAAAATAAATTGTATTGTTTAGAGTGGAGAAACTTTGAGAACTGATTTATAAAGTAAAATTGCTCAGCATTTTTGATTAATGATGAAGATTGCTGACAGTAGATTGCTACTGTTTGTAATTTCTTTGTGATAAGAGATTTAGCTGCTTGATTAGGAGTATAATCTAAAAGATTGATGATTTGCCATATTTTATTTTTAGTTTTATCGCTAATTTTTTGATCTTCGCGATTGTTGATAACATAGGATACAGTTGCAACAGATACACCTGCTTCTCGAGCAATATCTTTTATAGTTACTTTATTTTTCATATTCTTGTTATATAAAAAAAGAAAGTAAAAGTCAACTGATAAAAAAGAAGGGAGATTGAGGATGAATGAAGCAGGCATATTACACATACCTGATTCAAGATATTGCTTTGCTATTAATGAAAATGAACTTGTCATCCGTTTTCGACTAGCTAAAGAAGATCGAGATGTAAAAGTATTTCTTTTATATGGAATGAAATATGATTACCAGACAAAGCGAAAAGAAAAGGAAATTTTTATTTGCTATGAAGATAAACTATTCGTTTATTTTGAAGTTAAATTACACTTAGATGATACACGATTCGCCTATATTTTTCGACTAGAAAAAGAAAATGAACTATATTACTTTAGTGAAGATGGAGTCACACAAGATTATGATTTTTCAAATGCTTTTTATAATTTCTTTCAAATGCCATATATAAATCAAGCGGATTTATTTCCTTGTGTTCCATGGATGAAAGAAGCAGTATTTTATCAAATTTTTGTGGATCGGTTTTGTAAAGGGAATGAGCAAAAAAATCAATCTTATATAACGATGAATTGGGGAGAGAAGCCTACACCGACAAATTTTGCGGGAGGAGATTTGCAAGGGATTCTTGCAAAATTAGACTATTTATCCGACTTAGGGATTAATGCAATCTATTTGAGTCCTATTTTTACTTCTCCGTCTAATCATAAATACGATATTATTGATTACTATACGATTGATGAGCAATTTGGCTCTAAGAAAGATTTGAAACAATTAATTGAGGTAGCTCACCAAAAAGGCATGAGAGTGATTTTAGATGCAGTCTTTAATCATTGCAGTTATAGGTCTAAAGAATTTATGGATGTAATCCGAAAAGGAAAGGAGTCAAAATATTACAGTTGGTTTCTTATACAAGGTGATTTTCCTGATATAAAGGAACAAAATTACGAAAGCTTTGCTGCTTGTTATTATATGCCAAAATGGAATACTTCAAATCCGGAAGTTCAAAAACATTTAATTCAAATTGGACTTTATTGGGTGCGAGAATTTGACATAGATGGTTGGCGTTTAGATGTATCTGATGAAGTTTCTCACCAATTTTGGCGCCAATTCCGTTTGGCAATCAAACAGCAAAAAGTAGATTGTGTATTGATTGGTGAAAATTGGCATGATGCTTATCCCTATCTTATGGGGGATCAGTATGATAGTATCATGAATTATGCTTTCACAAAGGCTTGTCTGGATTGCTTTGCTTTTAATCGTTATTCTGCTCAGGATATGGCAGAACAATTAAATCATATTTTAATGAGAAATGTAAGCCAAGTAAACCAAATGAATTTGAATTTATTAGATTCGCATGACGTACATAGAATTTTTACACAAGTAGGGTGTTCAAAAGAAAAATTATTAGCCGCTCTAGCTTTAATGTTTATGTTTCCGGGAGTGCCTTGTCTTTATTACGGAACTGAAATTTGCATGGAGGGAGGTTATGATCCTGACTCAAGACGTACCTTTGATTGGAATATGGAGCATTGGGATTTGCAAATAATGGCAAAAATAAAAGAATTAATTGCTTTAAAGAAAGAAAAAATTGTGCAAGAAGGTGAAGTTCGAATTTTCTTTAAAGGGGCGATTCTGGTAATTGAGAGAAAATATAATGACACTTGCTTAATAGTTGAACTGAATCTCAGCAATCAAGAACAAAACCTTGATGAAGATATCTCGCAATCTTTAATTGAAAATGGAGTACGTTATCATAATGTGCTAGTTCCTTATGGTTATAGAATATCAAAAAGATAGGAGGATGATATGAAATTAAAAGTAATTGGAAAGATAAGTATCCTTGCAATTATAGGATTATGTCTTATTGCTTGTGGTCGTTCCACTAAAAACAAGTCTGCTAATGGAAATCGAATTTTTAATGGGAAATTAGAAAAAAATGTGACTATTAAAGTCTTAGAAAATGATACGGCAATTTCCAAAGGTTATTTTAGCGAGTTAATCAAAGCATTTAATGAGGAATATGCAGATAAAGGAATTAAAGCAGTAGATGCCAATACTGATCAGCATGTAGACTTAGCAAATGACGGGCCTTATGGTTATGGACCAGATGTATTATATCAGGCTAACGATGTGATTATGAAATATGTTGAGAAAAAACATGTTTATCCGTTGCCTATCAAAACATTAGATGCCTACAAAACGACATCAGAAAAAGCATGGTCTGCTTTTGAAATACAAAAATATGGAAAGACCTACATTTGCGGTGTTCCTGTAAATGTCCAATCTTCTATGTTGTATTATCGAAAAGATTTATTGCCAGCTGACTGGAAAGAAAGATGGGATAAAAATAAAAACGGTATTCCAGATATGACTGAAACTTGGTCTGATTTGGTTAAGTTTTCAAAAGAACGTCATATGGCAAATTCTTCACAATATGGTTATATGGAATCTCTTTATGACACTTATTTTTCAAGTGGTTATCTGTTTTCCTATGGTGGATATATATTTGGTAAAAAGAACACAGATACTAAAGATATTGGCTTTGCTAAGGGCGAAGCTGAAAAAGGAGCAAAAATTATTCAACAGTTAGCTGCTGTTATGAATGAAGAAAGTATTGATGATACTATTAAAACAAGTGCTTATAGTAAGTTAGGGAATGGAACTTATTTTGCAACAATGTCAACGCCAGATGTTTATTCAACTTTCTTAGATGAACTGAAAAAGAATTATGAATCACAAGGACAATCTTCGCAAGAAGCCGAGAAAAATGCTAAGGCAAACCTTGTGATGACAACTCTGCCTCAGCTGCCAAAAAGTGGTGATTTGACAGATACTAAGTCAACATTAATCCCTACCAAATCAATGGGTGGAGTGAATGGTTACGCTATTAGCGCTTATACCAAAGCTCCAAATGCAAGCCTAGCCTTTATCAATTTTGCAACACGCTATAAAATGATTGTTAAACGTTATGAAAAACTAGGAATTGTCCCAACTCGCAAAGATGTAGTAGATAAATTAGGAGGTATTTCTAAAGATTTATATTCAAATCTTGAAAAAAATAATATTATCTTAATGCCTTCAATATCTGCTGTATCACAAATTTGGACACCGACTCAGACTTATTTTGCAGACATTACGAAAGATGTCTTTCGTCCGAAAAATGAAAAGAAATATAAAAGCAACAAGGACTTAAAGGACGGACTCTCAAATGTAAGCAAACAAATTAGTGATGCTATTCACACACTAGAATAGGAGTGTAGTATGTGGGAGAAAAATCTCAAAAGTTTCAAGGAATCTACTTTCAAAACTAAACTCTCCTTTATTTGTATGGGAGTAGGACAGTTTCTTTATGGTCAAAAAATAAAGGGATGTCTCTTTTTCCTCATAGAACTGTTGTATTTATTTTATTTCATTAGCCGAGGTTGGAAAGACATAACAGATTTCTTTACTTTAGGAACAGAGGAAACAGATACTTGGCTTGGCATTCAAGGAGACAACTCTATTATTATTCTCTTAATGGGGATTTTGAGTTTTTTGTTTCTGTCTGTATTTATATGCCTCTACATCTTAAATGTAAAAGATTGTTTACAGATAGAAAGAATGGTAAAGAAAGGTAAAAAACTTCCCAACTTTCGAGAAGAATTAGCTATACTGACTGATAAAAACTTTCCGGCATTTGTATTATTTTTACCTGTGTTAGGAGTTTTGTTATTCAGTGTTTTACCTATCTTATTTATGATTTTAATTGCTTTTACGAACTATGGAGGCAAAGTTGTTCCTCCGATGTTAGTTGATTGGGTGGGTCTGGCTAATTTTGTAAAAATTATTTCTCTTTCTCAATTTGCTCCGACGTTTTTTAAAATTTTATCTTGGAATGTTATTTGGGGTGTTCTATCGACTTTCTTAAATTATTTTGGTGGAATTGGTTTAGCGCTTCTTTTTACCAATAAGCGTGTAAAAGGTCAGACTTTATGGCGAGCTTTTCCAATTTTAGCTTATGCTATTCCTGGTTTTATCAGTTTACTGGCTTTTAAGTTCATGTTTTCTTACGGTGGTCCTATAAATCAGCTTATTCAGCAATTCGGTCATAAAGCTATTGGTTTTTTGGATGTAGATGCAAAATGGTCTGCAAGATTCATTGGACTCCTTGTTAATGCTTGGATAGGAATACCTGCCATTATGCTATTAGTGACAGGGATGTTAGCGAACCGAGATGAAAGCTTGTATGAAGCATCTCGAATAGATGGTGCAAATAAATGGATGCAATTTAGGAAGATTACTTTACCTTATATTTTAACAGCAACAACTCCGGTTTTAATTGGACAATTTGTTGGTAATTTTAATAATTTTGGTATTTTTTATTTCTTAAGAGGAAGCTTATATCTTAAAAATTACTTCCTTGCAAGCGATACAGATTTATTAATTAATTGGCTGTATAACTTATCAATAGATAATAATTATTATAGTATTGGTGCTAGCATTAGTTTGATTATCTTTTTGATTACCTCAGCTATTTCATTGACGGTCTATGTGCGTACATCATCTTACAAGGAGGGAGGAAGGTTTTCATGAGAAGAATGAAAAGGTTTATTGAAAGTTCTAGCTTGTATGTTCTAATATTATTAGTCAGTTTAATATTTCTGTTTCCTTGTATTTGGTTGATATTGGCTTCGTTTTCTCGTTCAGGAACAATTTATTCCTTTAAAGGTTTTTTTCCAAAATCTTATAGTCTGCACAGTTTTATAACTTTATTCAATGATACAAAGCTATATAACTATCCTAGATGGTTTTTGAATACTCTTTTTATTTCAGGAAGTAGTTGTCTTTTGGGGTCTGTGTTAACTATCTTAACAGCTTATTCTATGTCCCGATTTGATTTTAAAAGTAAAAAATCGTTGATGAAGATAACAATGGTATTGGGAATGTTTCCTTCATTTATGGGAATGATTGCAGTTTATCTCTTAATGACACAATTTAACCTCATTAATCAATTGTGGGGCTTAGTTTTGATTTATAGTGCTGCTGCACCACTAGGATATTTAACACAAAAAGGATTTTTTGATACAATTCCTCATAGTATTGATGAAGCTGCTAGAATAGATGGAGCAACTAGTTTCCAAATCTTTTGGCATGTTCATTTACCTTTATCTAGACCAATTATTACTTACACAGCTTTAACAGCTTTTGCTTGGCCTTGGAGTGATTTTATTCTTCCTAAATTGTTATTAAAAGAAAAAAATCTTTATACAGTTGCAGTCGGGTTGATGAATCTTGACGAGACTGAATTTGCAAGATTTGCGGCAGGAAGCGTTTTTATAGCAGTTCCAATTGTACTTTTATATTTCTTATTAATCAAAAATATGGTAAAAGGTTTAACTGCAGGGGCAGTAAAATGAGGGTAAAATAATGAAAAATAGAAAATTAAATAGATGTTTAATCATTATATTTTGCTAATAATAGCGGGATGAGCTTATTAGATTTTAGATTTGCAAATTCAGTTCGTAGTTTATTTACGAATCCTTCCTATACTATGCAAGACTTTTATAATGTCATAAAAGAAACGGAATCCGATTACAAAGAAGTAAATGATCAAGTCACTTTCATAGATAATCATGATATGATCCGATTTTCAACGATAGTTAATGGCAATCGGACTGCTGTCAATCAAGCTTATGCTCTATTACTGACTTCTCGTGGAGTTCCAACTATTTATTACGGTAGTGAGCAATATGATAAAGGTGAGAGTGCCCCATATAATCGTTCTGATATTACTTCATTTAATCAAACAACAGATGCCTATCAAATTATTAGCAAACTTTCAAAATTGAGAAAATCGAATAAAGCACTAGCATATGGTCAAACAGTTGAGCGATGGATTAATCAGGATGTGTTAATTTTTGAGCGGCACTTTGGGAATAGTGTTGCAATAGTAGCTGTCAATAAAGGAGATAAAAGTTATCATATAGATAATTTAAAGCCCCATTTACCTAAAGGAGATTATGTAGATAAACTAGCTTCTATGATGGCTGCAGGAAACATACAAGTTCGTTCAGATAATTCGGTTACTCCTTTTGAATTAAAAGCAGGCAGTGTTGGGGTATGGACTTATGATAATTCTCAAACAACGAAGTTATCTGTGGGGGATATAGATCCATCAATAGGCAGTGTTGGCAATGAAATAGCAATTACTGGAGAAGGTTTTGGAAACAAGGAAGGTCAAGTTAAATTTGGAGATACTAATGCGAAGGTGTTGAGTTGGTCTGATACTTTGATAAAAGTCTTAATACCTGAAGTAGCAGCTGGTAAATATGCAATTCACGTTTCAAATTTAAGAGGAGAAAAGGGGACCTATTCAGACTTTGAGGTTTTAACAGGAAAGCAAATTCCTGTAAGATTAATTGCAGACAACGCTCAAACGTTGCCGGGTGAAAATTTATACGTTGTCGGAAATGTTAGTGAATTGGGAAATTGGGATGCCAATAAAGCTATAGGTCCTATGTTTAATGCAACGGCATCGATTGCACAGTACCCTTCATGGTTTTATGATATCAATTTACCCAAAAATAAAAACATAGAATATAAGTTTATTAAGAAAAATAAAGATGGACAAATTATTTGGGAAAGTGGAGAAAATCATAAGATAACAAGTAGTGAAGAAGCACAAACCAAAAGAGCAAGTTGGCAAAACTAAATGACTTGATACTAAGAAGAAATAATAGAACTTCTTTACAATGTCAAAAATAGATTTCAAAATTGTAAGCAAGTTTGTAATCTGTCTTTACACCTATATAATACAAATTTTGTAGTAAATTAGGAAAGATTTGAGGCTGGGACAAAAGAGTCCCGGTCTCGTTTTTTGGTAGAAATAGCCTCTTGATGCGGTAGCTAATTGGACTTTTGTTCGTCTTTTCGTGGTTCCATCGCCTTTGTGTTTGTTATATTGGAATATGCTGAAGGAATGAGTTCAGACATTAAATTTCAAGTTTTTGAGTGGTTTTGTTTATTTATTATATAAAATGGAAAGTAGTGATTGTTTGTATCTACAATCAGCCATTTCTGCTCTTTCATATTCATATTAAATTTTGTTTTTTTGTATAAATATAATATAATAAACCTAGCTAAACCAGAGTTTTCTGTTTAAGATTGCTGTTGATAAGGAGAAAAAATGAGAGCAGGTAAAGGAAAAAAGCAATATCGCAATTGTCGTAAATATCTATTATTTTCTCTATTAGTTTTTGTTTTGACGGGCTTAGTTTTTCTCTATGTAAAGGGAATTTCATCAGATAGTAAACAGGTCAAGATAGGAGCAACCTATATGACGATGAATAATGATTTTTATAAAACTTTAAATGCGGAGATTGAGAAAAAAACGAATCAACAGGGCAATCGGCTTTATGTGCGGGACCCAGAATTAGACGAAGACAAGCAAAGTCAGCAGATTGATTATTTTGTTCAAGAAAGAGTAAATGTGATTGTTATAAACCCAGTTAAGAGTGACAGTCCAAAGATTCTGACTTCTTTAAATAAAGCCAGAAAAGCGGGAATCAAGATTATTGTTGTGGATGCACCTGTTAGCAAAGATGCTAAAGTTGATACTACTATTGTGTCAGACAATTATCAAGCCGGTGTGTTGATAGCAAACGATATGATGAAACGATTGTCAAGTGCGAAGATTTTACTGTTGGAACATCGTAATGCAGTGTCTGCGATGGACCGAATTCAAGGATTTTTAGATACGATTAAAGGGCATCCTGCTTATCAGGTGGTTTCTAAGCGGGAAACATTGGGGCAGACGGAAGAAAGTATGCCTCAAGTAAAAAAGGCATTGAACGAAGGAATGCAATTTAATGTGGTCATGTCTTTAAATGATCGTGCAGCTATCGGAGCTCTTGCGGCTATAAAAGATCAAGGTGTGACAGACAAGATTGCAATCTATGGCGTAGATGGCTCACCTGATATTAAGAATTTCCTTGCCAACACCAATGATATTCAAGGAACGGTTGCCCAGTCTCCGATTCAAATGGGCGGAAAGGTGACAGAAGTGATTGAGCGCATGATGAAGCATCAATCTTACAAAAAGGAGTACCTGATTCCTGTTCATTTGGTGAATAAAGATAACATCGGGCAATATACAATTACAGGGTGGCAATAATGAGACGAAATAAAAGTATTTTTTATAGCAAAATTGCTTTAATGGTCATCAATTTTATTGCCATTGTTTATAATGCCTCTATTTATCTTTTTGCGACGAATTACGTGGTCGCAAGAGGTTATGCTCATTCACTATTGGGGCGTTTGGATGCTATCCCAGGCTCGCCGAGCTTTAGTTTTTGGTTAGCTATTATCTTTTATGCTTGCTTGCTATTAGTATTTTATTACCGCGAGAAACACCCAAATCAGCTATCCGTTTATGATAAAGTAACTATTATTGAGATTTTGCTGATGTTAGTTATCTTTTCTGTCCTGCATTCTTCTTATAATGGTCTGATTCTCTTGGTTTTTGCGGATATTTTTTACGGTTCTAAGGAGTTTAACACTTCAAAAGATCGGAAATATTGGTTTTCCTTTATCATTTTGAGCTTTACTATGTTGCTCTTATCCAACTATGATTTGATGTCACTTTTTGTTAAATTGCCTTCGTTAGATACCTACATTCGCTTTTGTCCAGAATCCATTCGCATGGCTCTCCTTTTTGGAAAGAATTTTCTCTTTTCACTGAATCTAGTTGTCTTTATGATTTCTCTACTATTTTATATTTTATCTGCGATGACCGAAAAACATCATATTGAAGAAGAGCTACGCATGGCCGCACAAGCCAATCGCGAGTTGAATAGTTATTTAGCCTTATCTGAAAAAATCGCAGAAGACCGTGAAAGAAAGCGAATCGCTAGAGAAATTCATGATACGCTAGGGCATGCTTTGACAGGGATTTCTGCGGGGATTGATGCAGTTAAAGTATTGGTGGATATTGACAAAAATCGTGCTAAGGAACAGTTAGAAAATGTTTCTGTGGTTGTGCGAGACGGTATCCGTGATGTGCGAGGTTCACTCAATAAAATGCGACCTGGTGCTTTAGAAAATAATAGCTTAAAGGAAGCGTTGTTCAAAATTATTCGAGAATATGAAGCCATTTCTAATTTGGAAATTCATTTTCGCTATGAATGGGCCACAATTGATTTAGATATTGCAAAAGAAGATATTGTCTTTCGGGTGATTCAAGAGTCCATTACCAATTCGGTACGGCATGGGCATGCCAAAACGGTTTGGATTGAGTTATTAGAAGAAGAGAATTATATCATGACCATTCAAGACGATGGAGTCGGCTTTGATGAGCTTTACTATGGTTATGGTCTCAAACAAATGCAGGAGCGTTTGGCGATTATTGGTGGGAATGTTCATTTTGAAAATCGCAACGGTTTCTATACTCATATTGAAATTCCGAAAATAGGAGGAAAAAATGATTAAAGTTTTAATAGCAGATGATCAAGCCTTGATTCGTGAGTCTTTACAGATTGTTTTATCGGCACATCCAGATATTGAAGTAGTGGGAATAGTCGGAGATGGCAAAGAAGTGCTTGACAAACTGCATCATGTACACCCTGATGTGATTTTAATGGACATTCGAATGCCTGTTATGGACGGTGTTCTCTGTACAAAGGCAGTCAAAGAACACTATCCAGATATCAAAATTATTATTCTAACAACTTTTGATGACGATGATTTCATTTTTTCTGCTTTAAAATATGGTGCTTCTGGTTATATCTTAAAAGGAGTCTCTACTGAAGAATTGTATCAAGCTATTCAAACGGTTCACAAAGGCGGAGCTATGATTAATCCGAACATTGCTAGCAAAGTGTTTAAAATCTTTTCACAAATGGCGCAGTCGAATTTTGCCATTTCTGTTGCGGAAGAAAATGTAGAAGATATGAGTCAGACTGAGTGGAAGATTATCCAACAAATTGGTTTTGGAGTTTCAAACAAGGAAATTGCAGCGAAGTTGTTCTTGTCTGAAGGGACAGTGCGGAATTACTTGTCAGGTATTCTGACGAAATTAAATTTGCGAGATCGCACGCAATTAGCTATTTGGGCTGTGCAGACAGGTGTTACCCAACGTGATTTTAGTAAGGACAATGACAAATGAAGTGGCGGATGAGGTATTTGACGATGTTCGTCTCGGCTCTCCTTTTAGTGACCCTTAGCTTTGTTTTATGGACTTCCAATCAAAAAAAGATTTTGCGAATTGAAGTGTATGCAGGCAGCAGCTGGGACGTTCCGAATAGTCGTGAGAATAGAGTGTTAGACAATATTATTCGCCAATTTGAAAAGTCACATCTCAATGTCAAGGTCGTTTATGAGAGTGGAATTCCTAAAAAGGACTATGACAATTGGCTAGCAGAAAAGATTCTAAAAGGTGAGCAGGCAGATGTATTTATGGTGCCTGAAAATGATTTTTCAATGTTGGCATCTTCTGGAGCATTCAAATCTTTGGATTCTTTGATTAGTAAGGAAGAAGCCGCGGCTTACTATTCAGTTGCCTACCAAGCTGGACAGTATCAGGGGCGCAGTTATGCTTTGCCGATTGAAAGTAACCCTGTCATGATGTGTGTCAATAAGGATTTGCTGGAAAAAGAAGGCATTTCAATTCCTAACTCTAATTGGACTTTAGAGGATTTATATGCGATTTGTCAAAAAGTAACAAAGGATACAGATGGTGACAGTCTGATTGACCAGTATGGCATTACGGATTATACTTGGAAGCAAGCCTTGGTGGCGTATAACGGGCATTTAAGAAATCAAAATGGTGTTAATGTTGATAGTGTCGAAATGCATCAGGCACTCTCCTTTATCAGTAAATTGGATTCATTAAATCAACGGTACAAGGTAACGTCAAATGATTTTGATGAAGGTAAGGTCGCCTTTTATCCAATGAGTTTGGCTCAATATCGAACCTACAAACCCTATCCCTACCATGTGGCAAAATATTCTAGATTTTCTTGGACTTGTATTCCCATGCCAGCTGCTAAAGCAGGAATTCCTGCAACACAAGTGAAAACGTCCCTTTTTGCCATGTCTTCAAAGACAAAACAGGACAAATTAGCTTGGGAATTTATGAAATTATTGTGTCAAAATCAAAAAACTCAACAGAATTTATTTGAAAAGTCGCAAGGAACATCTGTCTTGCTATCAGTTGTTAAAAGCAGTCAGACGAAAAAGATTTTACAAGCAGATGATTTTGGGCTGAATTCATTGACTTCTCAAAGATTGGATCATATGATGAAACATTCTGTCTTAGATATTAGTCGAGATGTGGATTATCACTCTCTGGAACGCATTGATCACTTACTCGAAAATGCTCTCAAGAACAATGAAATCGACAGTCGCTTGCCAAGTATTCAAAGGGAAATGGAAGAAACAGGCAAATAGAGGTTTAACGAAGAATAAATATCAAAATAGTCAGATGAGAGATTTTTGAACTCAAAGCTGGCTATTTTTCTTTTTGAAAAACTATATGACATTTGTCATATTTTAACTAACAAATGTCATCTTTACAAAGTGACATTCGACAATATGAAATCGGTTCCATGTTTGGTAAAATAAGGCTAGGAAATGAAGGAGGAAAGAACATGAAATATCTAGTACTGGTCAGTCATGGTGGACTAGCAGAAGGTGTGCAAAGCTCTTTGAGGATGTTCGCTGGGGATAAGACCGACCAAGTCGTTGCAGTAGGCCTAAAAGAAGGCAAGTCTGTTGAAGATTTCGCTCTTGACTTTCGTCAAGCGTTAGCAAATCTGGGAACAGAAGATACGGTTTTGGTGTTGGCAGACATTGTCGGAGGAAGCCCTTTGACGACAGCTTGCAATGTTTTATCAGAACTTGGCAAGTTAAACACTGCAGTCGTACTTGGTGGTCTCAATTTGACAATGGCACTCACAGGCTTAGTGATGAAAGATATGTTGGAAGGAAAAGAATTGGCACAAGCCATTCTCTCAGAAGCATCCGTAGCGCTGCAAGAATTTGATGTAGTTGCTAGTGACGAAGAGGATGAAGACGATATTTAAAAAAAGATTAAAAAGGAGATTTATCATGACAATTTCATTTGTACGTATTGATGACCGTATGATTCACGGTCAAACAGTAACTCGCTGGGCAAAGGAATATCCTTGTGACGGCTTAGTTGCTGTCAATAATGCTGCAGCAGGAAATGCAGTTTTGAAACAAGCCTACAAAGCAGCTTCTGATAAAAAAACATTCGTTTGGACAAAAGAAGCATGGAAAGAAAAATCACAAAAGGTATTGGATTCCGATAGTCGCTATTTCTTGATTACTAAAAATTCAATTGATATGAAAGAAATACTAGTTGATCAAGGTTTTGTGCCTGGTGATATCAAAGAAATCATCGTTGGTCCAGCCAATGACCGTCCAGGAGCTATTAAATTAGGAAACAACCAATCCATCACACAAGAGGAAGCGGAAGCACTTGAAGCGATTCAAAAAGCTGGCTATAAAGTGAAATTCCAACTCTTGCCAGATGTGTCTATTGGCTACTGGGACGATTTCAAATCTAAATTTGGTTTTTAACAAAATATAATAAGCATTAAGGAGGCTTTATTATGACAATTTCGTGGTTTCAAGCCGCTTTACTAGGGTTATTTGCCTGTCTATCATCTATGCCTGGTCTAGGTGGTACTTCCATTGGTAACTATACTCTTGGGCGCCCACTTGTAGGTGGTCTTGTTTCAGGACTGATCTTAGGAGATGTGAAATTAGGTATCATCTGTGGGGTTGCGATGCAACTTGTTTACATCGCTTTGGTAACACCTGGCGGTACTGTTTCAGCTGACGTTCGTGCGGTTTCTTATATTGGGATTCCTCTGGCAATGGTTGCTATTCAATCACAAGGACTATCACTTGACTCTGCAGACGCTGCTAACTTGGCTAAATCAATGGGAACACTCGTTGGTACAGTCGGTACAGTTCTTTTCTATGGTACAGCTACTATGAATCTACTTTGGCAACATATTGGTTGGAAAGCTGTTGAAAAAGGTGAATTTAAACGCCTGTACATGGTAGACTGGGGCTTTCCTTGGATTTCACACTTAGTATTCTCATTCTTGCCAACGCTTATTATGTGTAAATTAGGTGCTGATGCGGTTACTGCTTTAAAAACAGCTCTTCCATTAGATGGTATTCCAATGAAAACCCTCTTTACGGTCGGCTCTCTCCTTCCATGTGTCGGAATTGCCATCCTCTTAAAACAAATCGTTGAAAAAGCTGTTGATTTCATTCCATTCTTTGTTGGATTTACTTTAGCAGCTTCATTAGGACTTAACCTTGTATCTTGTGCAGTCATTTCATTAATCTTTGCAGTATTATTCTATGAAATTCAAATGGCGAAAAATGTAAGAGCACAAGCGGCTGCCAGTGCAAGTTTTGATGATGACGATGAGGAGGATATTTAAAATGGTTAAATTAACGAAAAAAACATTAGGAAAATCTTTTCATCATTGGTATTATGGGAACTTAACTTGCTTCTCACAAGAACACATGCAAACCTTTGGATATCTGGCTTCAATGTTACCAATTGTGGAAGAATTATATTCTAAAAAAGAAGATCAAGCAAAAGCAATGCACACCTACACCGCATTCTTTAACACGGAGCCGCAATTAGGTGCATTGATTGTAGGGATTACAGCAGGTTTAGAAGAAGCGCGCGCGAATGGGGCTGATGGAGTAGATGATGAAACAATCAACGGTCTTCGTGCTGGTCTCATGGGACCTGTTGCAGGAATTGGTGATTCACTGATTGTTGGTACTTTGATTCCGATTATACTAGGTATTGCTCTCGGTTTGTCAAACGGTGGTTCACCACTTGGTGCGATTTTCTATATCGTGGTTTGGAACTTGCTCGCCTACTTTGGTATGAAATTCGCCTACTTTAAAGGGTACGAACTAGGAGATAAAGCAGTTGAATTTCTTGTAGGCCCTCAAGGACAAGCTATCCGTAAGTCGGTGTCTATCATTGGTGGTATGGTCATCGGTGCGGTTGCAGCGACATGGGTACCTGTTAAGACAGCTTTCAAATTGAAAGATTCTTCAGGGAAAGCCTTCTTGGTTTTACAAAGCCAATTAGACGGTGTTTATCCAGGTTTATTGACAGCTTTGTTTATCGTCTTTTGCTGGTGGTTGATGGCGAAGAAAAATCTCTCACCAATCAAAGTAATGTTGCTTCTCGTTGTAGTGGCCTTTCTTGGTGTATTGGTTGGCTTCTTCAATCCAGGATTGAAATACTAAATAGGAGAAAAATATGACAGAACAAGAATTGATTCAAGGATATGAAACGGAAATTCAATACCAAAAACACATGATTGAAAATCTAGGGCGTTGGTTTAGTCTCTTCTTTACTATTACTAGTATCGGTCTTGTTCTGGTTTATTTCTTCCGTCAGACCAATTTTATTAGCTTCATTGCTGGAACGATCCTAGCGGTCCTAGGGATTCTAGCAATGCTTGTCTTTGGTTATGGTATTTATAAAGGACGATTGAATATTAAAAAAGTTATTGACGATTTTGAAGAAAAATTAAGATTGATCCAATAAAAACTTATTTGCTTTCCCCCTAAAAACTTTGTCGTTTGACAGAGTTTTTTTCTTGACTATTTCTGACCAAGTGATACAATAGAAAATGTAAATATTAGCACTCGTGTATATAGAGTGCTAAAACAAGATATTGGAGGTAAACAAATGCTTAAACCATTAGGCGACCGTGTGGTCCTAAAAGTAGAAGAAAGAGAACAAAAAGTTGGTGGCTTTGTCATTGCAGGCGCAGGACAAGATGCAACGAAGACGGCAAAAGTTATAGCTGTCGGGGAAGGAATTCGTACGCTCAACGGTGAACTCGTTGCTCCAAGCGTGAAGGTCGATGATACTGTTCTCGTTGAAAGCCACGCAGGAATTGAAGTCAAAGACGGCGAAGAAAAGTACCTCGTTGTCAATGAAGCAAATATTCTAGCGATTGTTGAATAAATAAAAATTTATAGAAAGAGGAATTGTAAAAATGGCAAAAGATATTAAATTTTCAGCAGATGCAAGAAGCGCCATGGTGCGTGGTGTTGATATTTTGGCAGATACCGTTAAAGTAACCTTAGGCCCTAAAGGGCGCAATGTCGTTCTTGAAAAATCATTTGGCTCACCACTCATCACAAATGACGGTGTCACCATTGCAAAAGAAATCGAACTCGAAGATCATTTTGAAAATATGGGAGCTAAGTTGGTGTCAGAAGTTGCATCAAAAACCAATGATATCGCTGGTGACGGAACAACTACTGCGACTGTGTTGACGCAAGCAATTGTCCGTGAAGGAATCAAAAATGTAACTGCTGGTGCAAACCCAATCGGCATTCGTCGTGGTATTGAAACAGCTGTTGCAACAGCTGTTGAAGCCTTAAAAGCAAATTCTGTTCCGGTTTCTAATAAAGAAGCCATTGCGCAAGTTGCAGCCGTATCATCACGCAGTGAAAAAGTCGGAGAATACATCTCTGAAGCTATGGAAAAAGTTGGCAACGACGGTGTCATCACTATTGAAGAATCAAAAGGAATGGAAACAGAGCTAGATGTTGTGGAAGGTATGCAGTTTGACCGTGGCTATCTTTCTCAATACATGGTAACAGATAATGAAAAAATGGTTGCTGATTTAGATAATCCATATATCTTGATTACAGATAAGAAGATTTCTAATATCCAAGAAATTCTTCCTTTGTTGGAAAATATCTTGAAGACTAGTCGTCCATTATTGATTATCGCAGATGATGTAGACGGTGAAGCTCTTCCAACTCTTGTGTTAAATAAAATCCGCGGTACTTTCAATGTAGTCGCTGTGAAAGCGCCAGGATTCGGAGACCGTCGTAAGGCTATGTTAGAAGATATTGCGATTTTGACTGGTGGTACAGTAATTACAGAAGATCTTGGTCTGGAATTGAAAGATGCAACGATTGAAGCGCTTGGACAAGCCTCAAAAGTGACTGTGGACAAAGATAGCACTGTTATCGTTGAAGGCTCTGGTGATTCCGAAGCGATTGCTAACCGTGTGGGTGTTATTAAATCCCAAATCGAAAGTTCTACGTCTGACTTTGACCGTGAAAAGCTCCAAGAACGCTTAGCGAAATTGTCAGGCGGTGTGGCTGTCATCAAAGTTGGTGCTGCAACAGAAACAGAACTCAAAGAAATGAAACTCCGCATCGAAGATGCCCTCAATGCAACTCGCGCCGCTGTTGAAGAAGGAATTGTCTCAGGTGGTGGAACAGCCTTTGTCAATGTTTTAAGTGCCGTTGAAGCGCTAGAGTTGTCAGGTGACGAAGCAACTGGTCGCAACATCGTTCTTCGTGCGTTAGAAGAACCTGTTCGCCAAATCGCTTTGAATGCAGGATTTGAAGGTTCTATCGTCATTGACCGCTTGAAAAATTCGAAAGCTGGAACTGGTTTTAATGCTGCTACAGGTGAATGGGTGAACATGATTGATGCTGGGATTATTGACCCAGTCAAGGTTACTCGTTCTGCCCTTCAAAATGCAGCTTCAGTAGCGAGCCTCATCTTAACAACTGAAGCAGTTGTTGCTAACCAACCAGAACCAGCCAGTCCAACTCCAGCAATGGATCCAAGTATGATGGGCGGCATGATGTAATATATAACTAAAACCCTTGTAATATCAAGGGTTTTACTATTGTCTGAAACATGATTAAAGGCAAGGAGGGGCAAAAAAGGGGCAAAAGATTATAACTTGTTTAGAGCGTCTATAGCTTTTTTTCTTGCGTTTTTTGTGACGTGATTATAAATAGCTAGAGTAGTTTCAGGGTCAGAGTGTCCTATTCGCTCCATAATTACCTTAAGTGGGACAATAAAGAGATGTGGGAATGTCTGAATATGTGGCTAGTTAAATACTTTTTGAAATGCAGCTCTTACCCATGTTCAATTTTGAGAGTGGGACAGAAATCAATCATTCGAAGAATTTGATTTTTCAGCAAGTCCCAATTTCTAGTTGCTGACCTAAAATAGTCCACAGGACTGTTTTGACTTTCACCTTTGCACAGTTGGTTAGGATAGCCGCTATCACCGGTATAACAAGGGATAAGGTTATCCAACCAACCACTGTTTATTGCAAGCCAAACTATAAAATGCATGAGGTTGGGAACTTTTGTCTCAACCTCTTTTTTAGCTTGAGTTCATATAGAAGACAAAAAGGATACAAAGTAAAAATAGAAGTTCCAAAAATGTTCGATGAATATTAGGAATTTATTGCTGTTACTTAATAAATTAGTACCACTTGACAAAGCCATTCTCTTTTGTCTATTTGTCTCTGCTCCTTTTCTGTGGTAAAATAGTGATACATTTCTAAGGAGAAAACAATGATTGATGTTGAAGAAATTCTGAGTAAAATGAATCCCAATCAAAAGATCAATTACGACCGCGTGATGCAAAAAATGGTCAAAGTTTGGAAAGCAGACCAGAAGCGTCCTACGATTTTGATGCACACCTGCTGTGCACCTTGCTCAACTTATACGCTGGAGTATTTGACCCAGTATGCGGACGTGACGGTTTATTTTGCCAATTCAAATATTCACCCCAAAGCAGAATACCAACGCCGTGCCTATGTTACTCAAAAATTTGTTCACGATTTTAATGAAAATACTGGTAATCATGTTCAATATTTAGAAGCTCCCTATGAGCCTCAGGAATTTTTCCGGACAGTACACGGTTTGGAAGAAGAGCCGGAAGGTGGCGATCGTTGTAAAGTTTGCTATGATTATCGCTTGGATAAAACGGCACAAGTGGCGGTTGATTTGGGATTTGACTATTTTGGAAGTGCCTTGACAATCAGCCCTCATAAAAATTCGCAGACAATCAATAGCGTTGGAATTGAAGTACAGAAAGTTTATGCAACGCAGTATCTTCCTAGTGATTTCAAGAAAAATCAAGGCTATAAGCGCTCAGTCGAAATGTGCGAGGAGTACGACATTTACCGCCAATGTTATTGTGGTTGTGTATTTGCAGCACAGGCGCAAGGAATTGACCTCGTTCAGATTAAAAAAGATGCGACGGCTTTTTTGAAAGGAAAAGATTTAGAAAAAGATTATTCGCATATCAAATTTACTGTCACGAATGGAGAATCCTAAAATAACGCTTGTATGGAGTTGATTGCGCTTCTTTATACAAGGTTATTTTTGTTTGTACATTTAGAAGTTTTATATCTTGACGTCATCAATATATTGTGTTATCATTTTCTTTGGCACAATATATGGTAGTTCAACTGAGACTGATGACCTGATATTGGATAGATTTGGGAGGTGCAGGAAGATAGTGATTATTTTAGCGGGCATGATTGGGGTAGGCAAGACGACCTACACTTATCGACTAGCCGAGGAATTAGGAACGCAGCCTTTTTTTGAACCTGTAGAAGAAAACCCTATTTTGGATAAGTATTATGAAGACCCTGATAAGTATGGTTTTGCTTTGCAGATTTACTTTCTAAACAAACGCTTTAAAATGATTAAAGCGGCCTATCATGATGACAATAACATTCTAGATCGTTCTATTTATGAAGATGCTCTGTTTACTTACATCAATACCCTCAAAGGCAGCATTAGTGAGCAAGAGTACAATATCTACTTGGAACTTTTGGACAATATGATGGAAGAAATCCAAGGTTTACCTAAGAAGGCGCCAGATTTGTTGATTTATTTAGACGGAAGTTTCGATCATATTATGAACAATATCAAAAAACGTGGTCGCGATTATGAGCAACCAAATGAAGAAAATGGGCTCGCTGACTACTATCAGCTGCTTTACAAGCATTATCAAAATTGGTATGAAGATTACAATTATAGTCCTAAAATGAGAATTGCAACGGATGATTTAGATATTGCAAATCCAAATGACTGGAATCACGTGTATCAACAAATTCAACAAAAAATGAAAACGATTGGGCTTGAAAAGTGAGTTCAATCAAAAAATCTCAAAATCGCTTCGAGATTTTTGTGTATATAAATAAAAAGGGTGACAGATGATAACGGATAGACAAGCGAAAATTCTTCAAGAAGCGAGAGATTTTGTTTATGCTGAACTGAAAGACGAGATGAGCGGGCATGACTGGTGGCATATTGTGCGTGTCACGAACAATGCTGTAGAAATTGCTACACAAGAACAAGCAGATGTTTTTATTTGCGAGCTAGCTGCCTTGCTGCATGATATAGCTGACGGGAAATTAAATGAGAATGAAGAGGTGGGCTTGCAAAAGGTTGAGCAATGGCTACAGAATCATCAGGCTTCAGATGCGGAAATAGCTCATGTGCTGGATATTATTTCAACGATGTCATTTAAAGGTGGTCATCAACAGAAGAATGTCAGCACTTTGGAGGGGAAAATTGTTCAAGACGCTGACCGTTTGGATGCGATTGGAGCGATTGGAATAGCGCGAGCTATGGCTTATTCAGGTCATATAGGGAGACCGATTCACGATCCAGATTTGCAGCCGAGAGAAAACATGACATTGGAAGAATATCGCGCTGGGAAGAGTTCAGCTATCATGCATTTCTATGAGAAATTACTCAAATTAAAAGACTTGATGAATACAGACTATGCTAAGCAATTAGCGATAGGTCGCCACCACTTTTTGGAAGAATACCTAGAGCAATTCTATGCAGAATGGGATGCGAAAAAGTGACAATTAAAGATACGAAAAAGCTGAGAATATAACTTCCCAGCTATTTTAATATGCCCAAAATGGTAGCTAGATTATTTACGAAAGGCATCAACGATATAGGTAAAACCAGCAATTAAAAATGCAAAAGCAACGGCATAAATGACAAAGACGTTTGTAGCTGTTGGATTGAACAAAATGACTAATCTAAGCAGAAATACAAGTAGCGCCACCCACATGATGTGATTGCCAATAGCAGGGAAAATCAGTCCTAGACAATTACCTTTAAAGAAAGCAATAATGGCTTCTACAATTAACTAAATTCCTAAAATGGTTGGAATGATGACAGGTAAGGTCACAATCCATAGGCAACGAGGTAGAGAGCTAAGAGAAGATTAACAATCCCTTGGAAAAGATAAACTGGTGAGCGAAGCTCTTTTGGTACAGAGAAATAGCCTAAAATAGCTGCTATAGAAGCAACCAGTAAACCAAATGCAATCCACCAGCTGTAAGCAACAAGATTAGCTACTGGGTTTGTAAATAGAAAAAGTGCTAAAAGGATAAAAACAACTCCTGCAAGGAAGGAATAGCAATAAACGATTAGAAATTTCATTTCAATACCCCCTATATAGTATAGTTTGAGAATGAAAGCATTTTAACTCTTTTGATGGGAGATATCAAGAAAGGAAATAGATAGTTTGAGAATTTTAGTATGGCTTTTTGTGGAACAAAAAAGGCTGTTTTATTATTTTTTGTAACTATAACAAGGTTAGAAGATTATAAGTGGGAACAACAAAAAAGAGGATGGGACAAAAATCCGACCTCAAATATAAAAAGCGAACAAAACTAGTTTTCTGATTACCAGAAAACTAGTTTTGTTCGCTTTTCGCATTTAATTATAGATTTGAAGGGCTTAATAATTAAGATTTTTAAAAATTGAAATCTTTTTGTCCCAAACTCTTTCTACTTAAATTTTATTATGCCCCCTACAGGGCTCGAACCTGTGACCCATGGATTAAGAGTCCACTGCTCTACCAACTGAGCTAAGGAGGCAACAGAAAAAGCTGTATTGGTGCCGGACCTTCACGATTTGTATTGAACCCGCGCAATTAAGCAGGTGGGCAACTCGCTCTAACTGAAGCTGCTTCCGCGTGAGACGGCCTGCAAGCTGTTAGAAGTCTTTTGTTTCCCTAATAATACAAAAAATAGTCGGTCAACACTTAAGTGTGAAGTCGTACACCACAGCGCTTCTATAATTATGATACCACAATTTTTGAAAAATTCAAGAGAAAAAATTGATTTTTTGCAAACGACACCATGATTTTTTAGTAGTTTTTGAGTTGTTCAATCTTATTTTTAGTCATGCCAAGGGCTCGTTCGTACTTCCCGTTTTCGTTCGGAGTGAAATAATCGGCATTTTTAATTTTTTCAGGAAGGTAGTCTTGCTGCACCCAATTACCAGGATAGTTATGTGGATATTTGTAATCTTGTGCGTTTCCCAGCTCCTTGCTACCAGCGTAGTGACCGTCTCGTAGATGGCGGGGGATAGGGAAGTTTCCATTTTGTCGCAAATCCGAAAGAGCTTTATCTATAGCTACTATGGCAGAGTTGGACTTAGGAGAAAGTGCTAGGTCAATGACAATGTTGGCAATGAGGATGCGAGCTTCTGGGAACCCAATTTTTTGAGCAGCTTCAAGTGCGGTCACTGTATGAATCTGAGCATCGGGGTTTGCCAGACCAATGTCCTCATAAGCGATGACCGTCAGACGTCGTGCGAGACTGGGAAGGTCTCCAGCTTCAATCAAGCGAGCTGCATAATGGAGACTGGCATTGACATCAGACCCGCGAATAGACTTCTGTAAGGCGGACAGAACGTCATAGTGCCCGTCTCCGTCCTTGTCCATAGTGATGTAGCTCTTTTGCAGGCTGTTTTCCATAATATCCAGAGTGATATGGCGAACGCATGTATTATCTGCTTGAGTAGAGAGAACTGCTAAATCTAGAGAATTAAAGGCTGAGCGCAAGTCTCCGTTCGTGGAAGTGGCAATGAAATCCAGAGCGTCATCATCTAGCTGGACAGGAAAGTCAAAGCCTCGTTCGGTGTCCGTCAGGGCTGTTTGAATAGCTTGTTTAATATCGTCATTTGTCAGAGGCTCCAGCTCGAAAATCTGTACCCGGCTGCGAATAGCAGGAGTGACGGAGAAAAAAGGATTTTCTGTTGTGGCACCAATCATGATGATTAGACCGTTTTCTAACAGAGGGAGGAGGAAGTCCTGCTTTGTCTTATCCAAGCGGTGAATCTCATCTAAAAGTAGCACCAAACCACCAGAGAACTTGGCTTCTTCCGCAATCTCTTGCAGACGCTTCTTACTATCAACGGTAGCATTAAAGGTCCGAAAAGCAAATTTTGTAGTACCAGCGATGGCAGAAGCAATGGAAGTCTTACCGATGCCGGGCGGACCATAGAGAATCATGGAAGACAGGCGATTGGCTTCCACCATGCGACGAATGATTTTTCCTTCACCGACCAGATGTTTCTGACCGATGACCTGATTGATATTTTTAGGCCGCATGCGAATCGCTAAATTGTCTGGCATACGTTTTCCTCCTTACTGGTATTCTTTTCAACTGTTCTGATTTATGTTACTATAGTTATATCTATTTTAACACATTTTAAAGGATTGGAGAGAGGCTGGCTATGGTTAAATATGGATTTTTGGATATATTAAATGAAGAAATGGGGCAATGCTTTCCATTTGACTATGAGATAAACTGGGATAAGAAGAATCATGCCGTAGAAGTGTCCTTTCTCTTAGAAGTACAAAATGCAAATGGCATCGAACTGTTAGATGTGGATGGAGAAAGTAGCACAGAAGACATTTTCTTTGAAGAAAGCGTTCTCTTTTATAATCCTGCTAAGTCTCACTTTGAAACAGAGGATTATCTAACAGTTGTTCCTTACGAGCCAAAAAAAGGTTTGTCTCGTGAATTCTTGACCTACTTTGTGGATTTTTTGAAGCAGACAGCCGAAGAGGGATTAGATACTCTCATGGATTTTCTGGCAGATCCAGCGGCAGAGGAATTTGAAATTGTCTGGAATAATAAAGCTTTTGAAAAAGCCAGAGCAGATTTGCAAGAGACGGACTTTTATCCCTATCCGAGATACTAAAACACAAGGGTGTCCCAAGAAGACGACTAATTGTGCGGAGGAAAGTAAGAATGAGCGATATGACTGTTTTGCATCAAACGTTTGATTTCTCAGGCTGTAAAATTGCTTTGCTGCATGGTGATACAATTTTAACCATTTTAAGAGACGATATTTCGACTATTCCTTATCCTAATATGTGGGATTTTCCTGGCGGTGGGAGAGAAAAGGACGAGACGCCTTTTGAGTGCATTAAAAGAGAAGTCTTTGAGGAGCTGGGCATTGAACTGATGGAGGATTCCATTGCTTGGGTCAAATGTTATCAGGGATTTGTTCATCCTGAGAAAGTTTCTGTTTTCATGGTGGCTTCTATCTGTCAAGAACTAATAGATCAGATTGTCTTTGGTGACGAAGGACAGGGCTACAAATTAGTAAATATAGAAGAATTATTAGCGGATGAAAACGTCATCCCGCAGTTGAAAAGTAGATTGGGAGATTATTTGGAGGTGCAGAGATGATTCATATAGAACAAGCAGAAGCTACAGATTTAGAAACCATTATCGGTATTCAACGTGCTAGTTTTAAAGCTGTCTACGAAAAATATCATGACCAGTATGATCCTTATCTGGAAGATAGGGAGCGGATTAAGTGGAAGTTGGTGGAACGTCTTAATAGTTTTTACTATTTTGTCAAAGATGATGAGGAAATTGTTGGCTTTCTTCGCTTGCAAACCAACGATGAGCGAACAAAAGGTTGGCTTGGTACAGCTGCGATTTTGCCTCAATATCAGCGAAAAAGCTATGGCTACGAAGGGATTCGCCTGCTAGAGAAAAGATTTCCTACGATTACTCAGTGGGATTTGTGTACGGTTTTCCAAGATGAGCCTATGGTCAAATTTTATGAAAAATGCGGCTATCATCAAACGCATACTGAACCAGAGCAAGAGGGCATGGATATGGTTTATATGACGAAGAGTATTAAAAGAAAGGAATGACACATGAACACTTGGCAAGAACTAACTATCATGGTCAGCCGTGAGGCGGAAGAAGCGGTCAGTAATATTCTGATTGACCTAGGCAGTCAAGGTGTGGCGATTGATGACAGTGCGGATTATCTGGGGGAAGCTGGTCCTTTTGGGGAGGTGCTGCCTCAGGTAGAGCAGCTGAATATGGTTGCCATTACGGCTTATTACCCAGAAACAGCGAATCTTGAAATGATTCGTCAAGAAGTGAAAGAGCGTTTGGTACAGCTTAGAGATTTTGGTTTGGAGATTGGAGAAACCCAGTTAACCACTCAGCAGCTGGCAGAGGAAGATTGGGCGGACAATTGGAAAAAATATTTTGAACCGGCTCGAATCACCCATGACTTGACCATCGTGCCGTCCTGGACGGACTATGAGGTGACCACTGGTGAGAAGATTATCAAGCTGGATCCTGGCATGGCCTTTGGTACGGGCACTCACCCGACGACCAAGATGAGCCTCTTTGCTCTGGAGCAGGTCCTGCGGGGCGGAGAAACGGTGCTGGATGTGGGTACAGGCAGTGGGGTTCTCTCCATTGCCAGCTCTCTCTTGGGTGCCAAGGAGATTTTCGCCTATGACCTAGACGATGTGGCTGTCCGTGTTGCTCAGGAAAATATTGCGCTGAATGCTGGGACTGAAAATATTCATGTGGCAGCTGGCGACCTTCTCAAAGGCGTTGATATTGAGGCTGATATCATTGTAGCCAATATTCTGGCGGATATTTTGGTAAATCTAACGGATGATGCTTACCGTTTGCTTAAGGATGAGGGCTACCTGATTATGAGCGGAATTATCTCTGAGAAATGGAATCTGGTGCGGGAGTCAGCAGAAGCTGCTGGATTTTTCCTTGAGACCCACATGATTCAGGGCGAGTGGAATGCCTGTGTCTTTAAGAAAACCAAGGAGATTTCAGGAGTGATAGGAGGTTAGATGCAGCAGTATTTTGTGAAAGGACAGGTTGCAAATCCTGTCATTATCAGAGATAAAGATACCCTCAAGCATATGTTTTCTGTTATGCGTTTGGTAGAAGATGATGAGGTAGTACTGGTTTTTGAGGATGGTATTAAACGTCTAGCAAGAGTTGCAGATAGAGAGCGCCATGTGCTGAATCTGGTAGAAGAATTGCCAGAAAACGCGGAGCTGCCACTTCATGTGACGGTTGCTTCTGGCTTTCCCAAGGGAGACAAGCTAGAATGGGTAGCTCAGAAAACGACGGAACTGGGTGCAGCTGCTATCTGGGCCTTTCCGGCCGACTGGTCTGTTGCCAAGTGGGACGGTAAGAAACTTGCTAAAAAAGCAGACAAACTAGAGAAGATTGTTTTGGGAGCAGCAGAGCAGAGCAAACGCAATTGGGTACCAGAAGTTCGACTTTTCGAGAAGAAAATTGATTTTTTAGATTGTTTGAGCCAGTTTGACCGCGTCATTGTAGCTTATGAGGAATCTGCCAAAGGGGGAGAGTCTGCTGCTTTGGTCAAGGCTGTGACAGAACTCAAAAAAGGAAGTCGGATTTTATTTATTTTTGGTCCAGAAGGTGGCCTGTCTCCAGCAGAAATTGCCACATTGGAAGAGATGGGAGCTATACTTGCAGGGCTGGGTCCACGTATCTTGCGGACAGAGACAGCTCCGCTTTACGCACTCAGTGCAGTCAGTGTACTGACAGAGCTACTGCAATAGGGAAAAATCATTGGGAAAGCTAATTTCTATTGTCCTTAACTCCTGACTTTGGTATAATATAAGTGAAATATCTAGCTTAGCTAGAAAGGATGGAAGTACAGGAACAAATTTGCTAGCTAGATGACGAAAAATGCTTTTGCTTGATAAGGAGAGGAGGTTCAATCATGTCTTTATCTACCTTATTTGAGTTGTTGATTGCTATGCTAGGCGTTGTATCAGCTTGCTATCTCATTTATGCTTATGTTGAATTTATCGGAGATATGTTGCATACTGAAAAACATCACTTCTTCCATCACAACCCGCCTATTTAAAGGCGGGCTTTTTACCTGAAATGGTGCCATGTTCTTTTTCCTAGTATTGGGGAAATGGTATTGAATCTGCAGCTTTTAGGTATTTCTTATGATTCTATTGCTTTCTTCTGTATTTCCTTGTTTTCATATCGGTCTAAAAATGATAAAATGGTAGGAAGAACTGGAGAGAGAAAATGCCAAAAGAAGTGAATTTGACGGGCGATCAAGTGGTCGCTCTTACTAGAAAGTATTTATCATCAGAAGATGTTGCCTTTGTTCAAAAAGCTTTGGTTTATGCAGTAGATCGGCATCGGGGGCAATTTCGCCAATCAGGTGAGCCATATATAATCCATCCGATTCAAGTGGCAGGGATTTTAGCTAAGCTAAAGTTGGATGCGGTCAGTGTCGCTTGCGGTTTTTTACATGATGTTGTAGAAGACACAGCTGCAACTTT